>CAMTBF010000033.1 GCA_947068385.1 uncultured Lachnospiraceae bacterium | reverse complement strand
CCCCCGACCTTTTGGTCCGTAGCCAAACGCTCTATCCAGCTGAGCTAAACGCACATCATGTCACAGACACTATCATCACCTGCAACACTAGTTATCATACCCTTTTTGTCCTGATAAGTCAAGTATTATTTTGGAAATTTTTCATTATTCGTTTTTCCGTTCTATTTATCTCATTTTTTCGTTTTCCCTTCGGCCATCGCCTCAGCCACCGCCCCGATTGCCCTCTCCAGCGCCCTGGCAATGGTCCCCAGCTCCATCCCCGGCGTGCCCGAGGGCTTGTCCACCGTCTGCTCCGTGGCGTAGGGCACATGGAGGAATCCGCCCTTCATGGCAGGATAGTCCCCCGCGGCCAGGTGCAGCAGGGAATACAGGATATCGTTGCAGACGAAGGTCCCCGCGCTGTAGGACAGGAACGCGGGAACCCCCGCCTCCCGGATGGCCGCCACCATCCGCTTCACAGGA
Source organism: uncultured Lachnospiraceae bacterium (assembly GCA_947068385.1). Taxonomy (GTDB): domain Bacteria; phylum Bacillota; class Clostridia; order Lachnospirales; family Lachnospiraceae; genus Acetatifactor. The sequence continues at coordinate 13,615 of CAMTBF010000033.1, read as the reverse complement.
ACGGTGGAAAAATAAGCCGCAGGGCCGTCCTCCCGCACCGCCTCGTCCACGGGCTGCCTGCCCCCATTGTCCGGGATCCTGGCGTCCCGCAGATTGATTGCCACCCGCTCCACCAGGATTCCCGAGCAGCCGCCCGCCTGCCCCACGCACAGCACCGCGTCAGGCAGCTCCCGGCGCACCGCCTCCTCCAGGACTTCCCCGGCCCGGCCGTATACCGTAGGCAGCTCCACCTTCACGATCTCCGCCCCGGCCACCCGATCCGGCAGCCGGCGCACCGCCTCCAGGGCCGGGTTCATGGATTCCCCTCCAAAAGGCTCAAAGCCTGTCATCATAATCTTCATAACAACCTCCACTTAATCACACCATTTGTCATATGATTGGTCACATTATACTATATTTCCCCCAAAATTTCTATTTGCATTTTCCCCTATCTTTCGATATACTGTTGCCATACTGTTTTTTCAGGATTCCGGGCTGCCGGTTCCTAATGAGATAAAGGAGACGAAACTTTGAATCTATTTACCCATAAATATGACCCTGCCCTGTATACATCCCTGACGCCCATGGACGAAATCGAGGGCTTTCCCGTCCGCCCCGGCCTCTTCGACGTGCACGGGGCCATGGCGCTTTCCGTGGGCGTGAACTTCACCGTCCACACCCATTACGGGACTTCCTGCGCCCTGCTCCTCTTCCACCGGGACGCTTCCACCCCCTATGCCAGGCTCCCCTTTCCGGAGGCCTATAAGATCGGGGACGTGTACTCCATGATCGTCTTCGGGCTGGATATCGAGGATTTCGAGTATGCCTACCAGATAGACGGGCCCTATGAGCCGGAGAACGGGCTCCTGTTCAATCCCCATTCCGTGCTCTTGGACCCTTACGCCCGCTTCGTCACCGGCCAGCGGATCTGGGGCAACCGCAAGAGCGGCTGCTACCACGCCCGCGTCATCAAGGACGGCTTCGACTGGGGCGATGCGCCGCAGTCCACCCGCACCATGAGCGACCTGGTCATCTATGAGCTTCATGTGCGCGGCTTCACCCGCCATCTCTCCTCCGGCGTCGCCCATCCGGGCACCTTCGCGGGCCTGATGGAGAAGATTCCTTACCTGAAAGAGCTGGGGATCAACGCGGTGGAGCTGATGCCCATCTTCGAGTTCGACGAGGCCATCAATGCCAGGGAGGTGGACGGCAAGAAGCTCCTGGACTACTGGGGCTACAACACGGTAGGGTTCTTTGCCCCCAACACTAACTATATCTCCGGGGATGAGGCCTACAGGGACAATGAGCTGAAAATGCTGATCAAGTCCCTGCACGACAATGGCATCGAGGTGATTCTGGACGTGGTGTTCAACCACACCGCGGAGGGTAACGAAAAGGGGCCTACCTTCTGCTTCAAGGGGTTCGACAACAAAGTTTACTATATGCTCACCCCCAATGGCAATTACTATAATTTCAGCGGCTGCGGCAATACCTTAAACTGCAACAATCCCATCGTCCGCCAGTTGATTCTGGAATGTCTGCGCTACTGGACGGTGAGCTACCGCATCGACGGCTTCCGCTTCGACCTGGCAAGCATCCTGGGGCGGCATGAGGACGGCTCGCCCATGAATAATCCTCCCCTCCTGGAGCTTCTGGCCACGGACCCTATCCTGCGCAACGTGAAGCTGATCGCGGAGGCCTGGGACGCGGGCGGCCTCTACCAGGTGGGGAAGTTCCCCGCCAGCAAGCGCTGGGCGGAGTGGAACGGGCGCTACCGGGATTCCCTGCGGGCTTATCTGAAAGGGGATTACTGGCACTCCTGGGAGGCCTCCTGGAGCATCTCCGGCTCCGGCGACCTGTACGGCGGCTTCTATTCCGACAACAACAACAATTACGCGGGCTACAATTCCTGCGTGAACTTCCTGACCTGCCATGACGGCTTCACGCTCTACGACCTGTATTCCTACAACGACAAGCACAACGAGGGCAACGGCTGGCGCAATACCGACGGCGCCAACGACAATCGGAGCTGGAACTGCGGCGTGGAGGGCGATACCGACAATCCGGAGATTTTGAGCCTGCGCTTCCGGATGATCCGGAATGCCTGCGCCGTGCTGATGTGCAGCCGGGGCACGCCCATGTTCCTGGCCGGGGACGAATTCGGCAATACCCAGTACGGCAACAACAACGCCTACTGCCAGGACAACGAGATCTCCTGGCTGGACTGGAGCCTGCTGGACAGGAACCGGGAGCTGTTCGAATTCTTCAAGTTCATGATCGCCTATCGGCATAAGCATCCCGTGATTCGGAAGATGCTGCCCGACGCGGTCTGCGGCATGGAGCCCTTATTGACCCACAACGTCAACGCGGACGAGGTGTTCATCCCGGGCGATGCCAGGACGCTGGCCGTGAGTTTCGCGGGCTACGACAGGGCGGCGGGGGCGGACGACCTGGTATACGTGGCGGTGAACCCCCACTGGGAGGACGTGCGGATCACATTGCCCGGCCTGACCTCCAGCCAGGCCTGGTATCTGAGCGTGAACACCTACGGGGACGAGCGGGGCCGCTACTGCTACCCGGAGGGCCAGGAGGTGCGGATCGAGCATGAGTTCATCATGCGGCCCCGCTCGGTGGCAGTGTTCACCGGAAGAGACATATAGGAATGAAAGAATTCCATGGAATAAGAGAATACTGTGGAATATTCCCCCCGGAGCGCAATCTCCTCCGGGGGTTTTTATGCGGAAAAATAAAATTTCCATAACCTGTATTGATTTTCCGATTTCTGTGCTATACTGTAAGGCAGAGCCTTTGTATACATAGGCTGCCTGTGGACGGGATGTCCCCAGGCAAAGGAGGACACATATGCTTGAATTACGCAATCTCTGCTTTCAGGTATCCGATGATGCAGACGCGCGCATGGAAGCGGGGCAGTCCAGGGAAATCATCCGGGACATCAACCTGACCTTCGAAGACCATGCCTTCATCGCCATCACAGGGCCCAACGGCGGAGGCAAGTCTACATTGGCAAAGCTGATCATGGGCATTCAGCGGCCCACCTCAGGCCAGATCATATATAACGGCACGGACATCACCCAGATGTCCATCACGGAGCGGGCAAAGCTGGGCATCAGCTTCGCTTTCCAGCAGCCTGTGCGCTTCAAGGGCATCAAGGTGCGCGACCTGATCCAGCTGGCGGCAGGCAGCGCAGAGGTCGGAGGGTCCAAGGTAAAGTTCCCCGACATCTGCGACTATCTGTCCAAGGTAGGCCTGTGCGCCCGGGACTATGTGAACCGGGACGTGGATGCCAGCCTCTCCGGCGGCGAGCTCAAGCGCATCGAGATTGCCACCATCATCGCCCGCAACACGCCCCTGTCGGTCTTCGACGAGCCGGAGGCGGGGATAGACCTGTGGAGCTTCAACAACCTGATACAGGTCTTCGAGGAGATGCGCCTGGAGAGCGACAATTCCCTGATCATCATCTCCCACCAGGAGCGCATCCTGAACATCGCAGACGAGATCGTGGTACTGGCGGAGGGCGCGGTGCAGGCCAGGGGGCAGCGCAGCGACATCCTGCCGGAGCTGCTCAAGGGCACGGAGGGGTGCAAGTTCTACCGACAGCCCGCCTCCACAAAGTGACGCCAGAACGGCAAAGCTGCCAGAACCGGAACGGCCCCAGCCGGGGCATATAAGGCATATAAAAAAGCGAGGACATTCTATGGACGAGATACAGAAAAACCTGTTGGAGCAGGTGGCGGGCCTGCATGAGATGCCCGCCGGAGCCTACAACATCCGGGCCAACGGCAAGAGCGTGGAGCGCTCCACCACGGCCCATATCGACATCGTGACGAAGGAAGACAGACAGGGCATCGACATCGTCATCAAGCCCGGCACCAAGAAGGAGAGCGTCCACATCCCTGTAGTCCTGAGCCAGAGCGGATTGACGGAGATGGTCTATAACGACTTCTACGTGGGAGACGACTGCGACGTGACCATCGTGGCCGGATGCGGCATCCACAACAGCGGCGACAGCGACAGCCGCCATGACGGGCTCCACAGCTTCTACATAGGAAAGAACTCCCATGTAAAATACGTGGAGAAGCACTATGGCAGCGGCGACGGACGAGGCGGGCGCATCATGAACCCGGAGACCAAGGTAGAGGTAGGGGAGAACAGCTTCATGGAGATGGAGACCGTCCAGATCAAGGGCGTGGACTCCACCAAACGCCTCACCAGCGCAAAGCTGGCGGAGGGCGCCCGCATCGTGGTGACGGAGAAGCTCATGACCCACGGCAGCCAGTTCGCGGAGACCTCCTTCCAGGTGGACCTGGACGGGGAGGGCTCCAGCGCCAACATCATCTCCCGCTCCGTGGCCAGGGACGACTCCCGCCAGGTCTTCTATTCCAAGATAAACGGCAACAACCGCTGCAAGGGCCACTCCGAATGCGACGGCATCATCATGGACAGGGCCCATATCAGCGCCATTCCGGAGATCACCGCCGTCCATCTGGACGCGGAGCTGATCCACGAGGCCGCCATCGGCAAGATTGCCGGGGAGCAGATCACGAAGCTCATGACCCTTGGGCTGACGGAGGCCGAGGCCGAGGCCCAGATCGTGAACGGATTCCTGAAATAGGACAGGGCGGATCCAAAAAAGCATAAACAGACAGCCTCCGGGCAATGATAGTAGCAATGTAACCTTTATGACTATATCAGATACCCGGAGGTTTTTTTATGCAGAAAACGACATCCAACGACACATCGAATACCCGGCCCCGCCCCTTCCAGACCATGGACGGCTGTCAGGCCGCGGCACATGTGGCCTACGCCTACAGCGAGGCCGCGGCCATCTACCCCATCACCCCCTCCTCCCCCATGGCGGAGCTTGTGGATGAATGGGCCGGACAGGGCAGGGAAAACATATACGGCCAGACCATGGTCATCTCCCAGATGCAGTCCGAGGCCGGGGCGGCGGCAGCCGTCCACGGGGCGTTGCTGGCCGGTTCCCTGGCCACCACCTTCACCGCCTCCCAGGGGCTGCTGCTCATGCTGCCGAATCTCTACCGCATGGCGGGGGAGCTGCTGCCGGGCGTGATCCATGTGGCCGCCAGGACCATCGCCACCCATGCCCTGTCCATCTTCGGCGACCATTCCGACATCTATGCCTGCCGCCAGACCGGCGCGGCCATTTTCTCCGAGAGCAGCGTCCAGGAGGTCATGGATCTGTCCCCTGTGGCCCATCTGGCGGCCCTGGAGGGGCGGGTTCCTTTCCTGAACTTCTTTGACGGCTTCCGCACCTCCCATGAGCTGCACAAGATACGGGTCTGGGACTACAACGACTTAAAAGACCTGCTGCTCCAGGCCGGCCCGGAGGAGGAAGCCGGCCTTCCGGAATCCCTGACCTGCTTCCGGCAGCGCTCCCTGCACCCGTCCCACGGGAAAGTGTATGGTTCCGCACAGAATCCCGACATCTTCTTCCAGGTCAGGGAGGCCTCCAATCCCTTCTACCAGGCCCTGACCGGAATCGTGGAGCGGCAGCTTGACAACATCAACAGGAAGCTGGGCACGGATTACGGCCTGTTCGACTACTATGGCGCGCCGGACGCGGAGCATGTGCTCATCGCCATGGGCAGCATCTGCGAGACCGTAAAGGAATATATCGACAGCGTGCCGGACAAGAAGTACGGCCTGATCAATGTCCATCTCTACCGCCCCTTCAGCAGCCGCCATCTGGCGGAGAAGCTGCCGGGCAGCGTGCGCCGGATCACGGTGCTGGACCGCACCAGGGAGCCGGGCGCTGCCGGGGAGCCTCTGTATCTGGATGTGGTGGCGGCGCTGGTGCAGCAGGGGATTCCGTTATCGGGCACCACGGCTCCGGGATACGGGCCAATCCAGGTCTTCTCCGGCCGCTACGGCTTAAGCTCCAAGGACACCACCCCCGCCCAGGTGGCGGCGGTCTTCGAAAACCGCGCGAAGCCCTTTTTCACCGTGGGCATCACGGACGATGTGACCCACCTGTCCCTGGACGTCGCCCCCATCCATGACACCGCCTCTCAGGACATCGTCTCCTGCAAGTTCTGGGGCCTGGGCGGGGACGGCACAGTCAGCGCCACCAAGAACGCCATCAAGATCATCGGCAACCATACGGACATGAGCGCCCAGGGGTATTTTGAGTACGATTCCAAGAAGTCCAGAGGCCTGACCATCTCCCACCTGCGCTTCGGGAAAAGCCCCATCCACAGCGCCTACCTGATACACAGGGCCGATTTCGTGGCCTGCCACAACCCCGTGTACCTGCACAAATATGACATGGTGCAGGAGCTGAAGGACGGCGGCTCCTTCCTGCTGAACTTCCGTTTCCAGGAGCGGCCCGAGGCAGCGGCAGCCGGGACAGACGCCGCTACGATCCGGGAGCTGGATGCCTGCCTGCCCGACGCCATGAAAGCATATATAGCGGCCCACGGCATCCGGCTTTATGTCATAGACGCCCTGGGCATCGGCAAGGAGATCGGCCTGAACAATAAGGTCAGCACCATCCTCCAGGCGGCCTTCTTCGCCGTGTCAGGCCTCCTGCCTCCAGAAGATGCCCAAAAATGGATGTTCCAGGCCGCGGAGAAGAGCTATGGGAAAAGCGGCGGCAGGATCCTGGAGATGAACAGGCAGGCAATCCAGCGGGGATTTGCGGAAGTCCGTAAGATAGACATTCCGGATACCTGGAAGGGCTGCAAGGAGGGCCCCGCCCAGGCCGCCCTGGACAACGCCCCCCTTCCGGACCGCCGGGAGATGACGGACTTCGTCCGCTCCATCCAGCAGCCCGTCACGGACCAGCGGGGGAACGAGCTGCCCGTATCCGTCTTCCTCCCCTATGCGGACGGCTATACGCCCCCCGGGAGCACCGCCCATGAGCGCAGGGCCGTGGCCACGGAGATCCCCGTGTGGAAGCCGGAGAACTGCATCCAGTGCACCCGCTGCTCCTTCGTCTGCCCCCATGCGGTCATCCGCCCCGCGGCATTGGACAGCGAGGCCAGGGCCCATGCGCCGGAGGGCATGAAGACCCTCCCCATGATGGGCCTGGAGGGCCGTTCCTTCGCCATCACCATCTCCCCGGCGGACTGTACCGGCTGCGGCACCTGCGCCGCCATCTGCCCCGGGAAGCGCAAAAGCCCACAGGAGGAGCCCGCGAAGGCTCTGGAAATGGTGCCGGTGAACCGGCTCTCCGAACAGGATTCCTCCCTCTGCCAGCAGGCCTTCGACTACTGCAAGCCCCTGCTGCCCTGCCCGGAGGCCGTGGAGAAATTCACCCCCAACACCCTGAAGGGCAGCCAGTTCGGACGCCCCCTGATGGAATTCTCCGGAGCCTGCGCGGGCTGCGGGGAGACGGCCTATGTAAAGCTGCTGACCCAGCTCTTCGGCCCCAGGATGTATATCGCCAACGCCACGGGCTGCAGTTCCATCTGGGGCAATTCCGCGCCCTCCTGCGCGTATGCCCTGGACGGGGAGGGCAAAGGCCCCGCCTGGTCCAACTCCCTCTTCGAGGACGCTGCGGAGTTCGGCTACGGCATGCTCATGGCCCAGGAGGTGCTGGCGAAGCGCTCCGGGGACGCCTCCGGGCCGGACACCATCCAGTGGGTCATCGGCGGCGACGGCTGGGCCTATGACATCGGCTTCGGCGGCCTGGACCATGTCCTGGCCAGCGGAAAGGACATCAATATCCTGGTGCTGGACACGGAAGTCTATTCCAACACCGGCGGCCAGGCCTCCAAGGCCACGCCCACCGGCTCCACCGCCAAATTCATCTCCGGCGGCAAGCAGACCCGCAAGAAGGACCTGGCCTCCATGGCCATGACCTACAGCAACGTGTACGTGGCCCAGATCGCCATGGGGGCCGACTTAGGCCAGACCCTGCGCGCCTTCACGGAGGCAGCGGCCTACCCCGGCCCTGCCCTGGTCATCGCCTACGCCACCTGCATCGCCCACGGCATCCGCGCGGGGCTGGGCTCCACGCCCCATGAGGCCAAAAAGGCCGTGGACGCGGGATACTACCACCTGTTCCGGTTCAACCCGGGGCTGCGGGAACAGGGCAGGAACCCTTTCACCTTGGACAGCGGCGAGCCCTCCCTTGCCTATGAGGAATTCCTGGACGGGGAGATCCGCTATGACGCCCTGCGCCGCTACGACCCTGAACAGGCGAAAGCGCTCTTCCGAAAGGCCCAGGCTCAAGCAAAGGAGCGCTACCGCTACCTTAAGAGGCTGGAAGCCCTCTATGCGCCAGAGGCAGACTGATCGTCCCCCTACTATCCAGGGACGGCTGCAGGTTCTTTTCTGCAGCCGTCCACTAACCTTCTCCGGTCGCATACCGTCCCTATGCTTCCTCCTCCGGACGGATGCGGCACACCGCCACAATCAGGGCGATGCACACGCTGATGACCGCAATGGTCAGCACCGTGTTGAGCGACTGGAATTCAAATGGCGACACCAGGAACACGGCACACTGCAGCACTACGGCGCAGACCCGCAGGACATCCAGCGCCGTCGCCCGGTCCGGCTGCTTGGGACGGATCCGCTCCGCCGCTTCCCCCAGCAATACATACAGGGCGTACAGGCTCACCGCCAGCGCCACAAGCGCCTCCACCGCATTCTCAAACTGCCATATCCAGTGCAGGAGCCCATCCACAGCCAGCGCCAGGAACAGCGGAGCTACCCGTCTCTCTCCCGGCGTGGGCTCTCTGTGGCTTCGGATGGATGCATAGAAAAGGAGCATCCCCGCAAACTCCGGCAACAGATTCAGCTGTCCGATCCTGAAATCGATAAAGGTGAAAAAAATCCCCCATTTCAGGCAGTTCAAAGCTTTCCGCTCCACACTTCTCCCTCCTCTATGAGCTCTCCGTCTATATAGATCTGCACGAAAACGCCCACTCTGTCCCCTTCCTCCCAGCAATAGCCCGGCTGGCTGTAACCGCTGCCGCCGCCATACACCTCCCTGGGAGCCCCTCCCATCAGCTCCTGTCCATCGAATGTGCTGCAGCCGTTTCCCTGGCTGTCCTGTCCCGTCACGCTATGGCCCGCAGCCTCCTCCCCCTTCCGGTCAGGATCCCGGGTCAGGATCTTCACCATACGGCCCTCCAGGGACTCTTCTCCCAGGTAAGAGACCTGCACCCGCCGCCACCTGTACTCCGTGGAAAAATACTGCGGAAAGCCCTCCTCTGCCGCCCGGCTGTCCCCATACAGGAAAAATCCCGGGCCTCCTGCCTCCAGTCCGCTGAAGAATCCCTCATTGTATCCATAGACCTCTATCCTGAAATCCCCGACCTGCCCGCTTCCGCCCACCAGCGGCTCCGGGACATACTCCCCCTCCCCCGCCGGCGACTCCTCCGCCAGCCAGACCTTCCAGCCATCCTCACAGGTCAGCTCCAGCCTCCACTCCAGCCCGGCCTGCCCCTGTTGCCTGTAGGGCGTGGCGCATACTGTGGCGCTCCCTCTCTCTTCATCGTACACCAGATTATACACCCGATAATCCAGCATGCTTCCGGTGTCTGTCGGGAAATAGGCCGGATATGCATTCCCCTCCTCCCGGGACAGCTCCTCCCAGGTGGTGAGATCCTTTCTCAGGAACCATTTCTCTGCGAATTCCTGATACCGGGGGATTTTCTCCTCCGGCATCACGGCCATCCGGTATACCGTATTGCTTTCTTCGCAGGAACGCAGAAAGAGATAGATTGCCTCCTGGGGCGTGTGTGCATGATAGCACCTGGCCTCCAGCAGGGCCCTCTCCAGATCCTTTTCCGAGGCGATTTCAGGAACCGCGAAGCCCTCCCCCTCCTCCGCGACGCTGCCGATCGCGGACACTGCCAGCATCAGGGTGATGCACAGGGTCACCACGCCGATTTTCCCGGGCACCCGCTTAAAGTCGCGGATCCGCCGGATGCGGGTCTTCATGTCCCGATAGGAGCCCGCCATGTTGGAGGTGCCTATCCTGACGGGGTTGCGCCTGCGCCCCTCCCCCATGCAGATCAACAGTTCGCCGTAGTCCCTGGCCGTCTCCCCGCCGCAGCGCTCCAGCACCCTCTGGTCGCACAGGGCCTCGCCGTCGTTCAGCACCCCTGCGGTCAGGATCCAGACCAGGGGATTGAACCAGTTCACCACCCGCACCCCGTGTACCAGGATATTGACCAGCACGTCCCGATGCCTCTTGTGCAGCAGCTCATGGAGGATGACCTGCTCCTTTGGCAGCCCCGGGGCAGACGCCTCCCCGCCGCTTCGCCGAAGGCCCTGGCCCATGGGCCTGTCCGGCCCGGGGATCACCAGGACCGGATGCACCAGTCCGCAGATATAGGGGGAGGGGCACCTGCGGACACGGATGTCCCTGCAGCCTTTACAGCCGTATCTCGCCGCGATCCCCTCCACGTACTCCCTGGCTGCCGCATCCGCCTTCGGCGCCAGCGCCACCTGCAGGCGCAGCATGGCCCACATGGCCAGATAGAACGCGCCCAGCAGCACCGCTCCCCACAGGTATGCCCGGCCCAGCAGGCCGCACAGCTCTCCGTATCCCTTCTCCAGCGCCAGGATCCGCCCCATCTCCGTCCATTTCCCCAGAGGGATCTCCCGGAACACCGACAGGGGCGTGGGGACGGGCCGGACATGGACAGGCACCAGGATGCGCGCCAGCAGCACCAGCCAGATGTAGTAATGCCACCTGGCGTCCAGCTTGTCATGAAAAATCAGCTTGATCAGCCATATCAGCAGCCCGATCACGGTAACCGATGCCGAATACTCCCATATCGCCCAGATGTCCATATGCCCCTCCTTCTGCCTGCGGCTTTCTGCCTCGCCTCATCCTCTGCTTCCGCTCAGGGGCCTGCGCGGCTTTTTCGCCTCCGAAGCCCCCGTTTCCCAGCCTCATCCGGGGATCCTCTCCGCCTTTTGCCCTTCAAGCGGCTCCTCATTCCCCGACATCGTCCAGCATCCTGCGCAGCTCCCTGGCCTCGCTGACGGAAAGCTGGCTGTCCCGCACGAAGCTGGCCACCATCCGCCCTACATTGCCCTGGTACACCCGCTGGAGGAAGCTCTGCCGCTCCTGCCTCTCGCATTCCTCCCTGGACGCCACCGCCCGGTATACATGGGGGGAGCGCTCCTTATCCACCTCCAGGACGCCCTTCTGGCAGAGCCTGGTCAGGAAAGTATGTATGGTGTTCCTGCTCCATTTCCTGCCCAGCCGCTCCGCCAGCTGGGGCTGCGTCATCTCCCCTTGCCACAGCACCTCCATCAGCATCCATTCGCTCTCCGATATCCTGTCATTCATGCCCTGTCCCGCCTTTCTTCTCCCGCTGTCCGGTCTTCGCTGTACGCAAAAAGCCTACAAGCGTAGTCTCTACCTTCATACTACACTTGTAGGCTCGTTCTGTCAAGCTTTTTTCCTGTTTTTTCCGCTTATGCCTTACAGCCCCTTCCAGCGCCCCAGGCTCCTCTCCAGCCGCTCCAGGCCCTCCTGCAGCCGCCCTCTGGGGCAGGCAGGGTTCAGCCGGATGAAGCGCTTCCCGCAGGCCCCGTACTCCTCCCCCTCCGTCAGGTACAGGCCGCTGTCCTGCCGGATGAACCTGGTCAGCTCCCCCGTATCCTCCGTGAGGCTGCCGCAGTCCAGCCACAGCAGATAGGTGGCCTGGGAGGGCACCACCCGGACCTCCGGCAGATGCTCCTCCATGAAGCGCCGCACCAGGCCTTTGTTCTCCGCCAGATATCCCCGAAGCTGATCCAACCAGGGGCCCCCTTCCCGGAATGCCGCCACCGCCGCCCCTACGGCGAAGGAATTGGGCTCCGCCACCTCGTCCGTGTTCAGCCCCCGCTCCAGCTTATGGCGGATCACCGGATCCGGCACCATCACCGCCGCGGTCTGCAGCCCGGCCAGGTTGAAGGCCTTGGTGGGGGCCAGGCAGGTGACGCTATTGCCCCTGCATGCATCGGACACGGACGCAAAGGGCACATACTCATACCCCGGATCCGTCAGGTCGCAGTGGATCTCGTCCGAAAGCACCAGCACATGGTGCCTGGCGCAGAGCTCCCCGATCCTGGCCAGGGTCTCCCTGTCCCAGATCTTCCCCACAGGATTATGGGGGTTGCACAGGAGCATCAGCGTGGTCTGGGGATCGGCAAGCTTCTCCTCCAGGTCGCCGAAATCTATGGAATACTCCCCGCCGTCATAGACAAGCGGGCTCTCCAGGATGTTGCGCCCGTTATTCCGTATGGAATTGAAGAAAATATTGTATACCGGCGTCTGCACCAGCACGTTCTCGCCCACCGTGGTAAGCTTGCGCACGGCGCTGGAGATGGCGGGGACCACCCCCGTGCAGAACACCAGCCAGCCCTGCTCCAGCTCCAGGTGATGGCGCTGCCCCCACCAGCCCTGATAGGCCTCATACCAGTCCGGCGTCACCACATTGTAGCCGAAGACGCCGTGCTCCACCCGGCGGCGGAGCGCCTCCCTGATCTCCGGCGCCGTCTCGAAGTCCATGTCCGCCACCCACATGGGCAGCTCCCGCTCCGGCACGTCCCATTTCAGGGATCCCGTGCCCCGCCTGTCCGTCATCTTGTCGAAATCATACTTCATCTCATCACGCCCCTCACTCCGTTCTCTTTCCAAAAGCCTAACGGCACATACAGCAGAAAGAGTTTCCTTCACACTTCCCCCGCCGAGAAGAATGCCACGCCGATGGCCCCGGGCCCTATGTGGGTGCCGATGGTGCCGCCTACGCTGGAGGTCTCCAGTCCGTCCACGGAGGACTTCCAGAAGGCCTCATGATCCTTTATGTACTTGCGCAGCATGGCGTCGCTGAGCCCCGTATAGCCCAGCACGAAGGGCTTCCCGAAATCGATGCCCCCGGTCTGGCGGATCTGCTCCGCCAGCAGGTTATTGCCCTGCTTGGATCCCCGGGCCTTCCCCAGGATCGCCACCTCGCCGCGCTGGATGGCTATCACGGGCTTGATGGACAGCAGGCTCCCCGCCATGGCCGCGGCCTTGGAGATGCGCCCGCCCTTCTTCAGGTACTCCAGCGTGTCCAGCAGGGCTATCAGCCTGATCCGCTTCTTGTCCGCCTCCAGCCTCTCCACGATCTCCTCAAAGCCCAGGCCGGCATCCTTTAGCCTGAGGGCGTATTCCACCAGCGCGTGCTGGCCGATGCTGGCGTTCTCGCTGTCCACCACCCGCACCTTCCCCGCAAAGCCCTCCGCCCCGATGCAGGCGCTCTGGTAGGTGCCCGACAGCTTCGAGGACAGGGTGACGGCGATCACCCGATCGCCCGCCTCCACCGCCTCCCGGAACGCCTCCTCAAAGGCGAACGGGGCCACCTGGCTGGTGACGGGAAGCGCATCGCACTCTATCAGCTTCTCGTAGAACGCCTCATGGGTCAGCGTGATGCCGTCCTGGAATTCCTCGCTGCCAAAGGTGATGCTCACCGGCAGCACCGTCAGATCCTCCCTCCTGTTGCCCACGATGTCGGACGCGGAGTCCGTAATGATCCTGACCATATGCTCCCCCTTTCCGCAAACACAATAAAAAATAGAACTGAACAGTTTTCCGGCATATCTGAGGACAAAAATGGGGCCTATAGGGCTCGAACCTATGACCCTCTGCTTGTAAGGCAGATGC
>CAMTBF010000032.1 GCA_947068385.1 uncultured Lachnospiraceae bacterium | reverse complement strand
GATAGAGGGCGCTGTGGTGTGTCCGCCTTGTCTTTGTGGGCAGGATATGCCGCCTGCGGAGGAGGAAGCGCATGGAGATTATGTTGGTGGAGGATAACGAGGCGATCATCATGGGGCTGGAATATCTGCTCTCCCAGGAGGGTTATAAGGTGGTGACGGCCAGGAACATGGCGCAGGCAGAGGAGCTCCTTGCAAAACAGGACGTAGGGCTCGTGCTCCTGGACATCGGGCTGCCGGACGGGGACGGCTTCCAGCTGTGCAGGAAGGTGAAGCGGGAGGGGCAGACGCCGGTGATATTCCTCACGGCGAAGGAGGATGAGACGGATGTGGTAAAGGGGCTGGACATGGGAGCGGACGATTATGTCATCAAGCCCTTCCGCAACAGGGAGCTGGTCTCGCGCATCCGGAGCGTGCTGCGCAGGAGCGGTAAGGGCACGTCCGTGCTGCGCTGCGGGGATATCGCCCTGAACACGGAGACAGGCAAGGTGACGCGCTGCGGCAGCGAGATTGGGCTGACGAAGCTGGAATATAAGATCCTGAGCAATATGATGTCCTGTCCCGGAAAGCTTTTTACCAGGGATGAGATCCTGTCGGACATCTGGGACATATCCGGGAACTTCGTGAACGACAATACGCTGTCGGTGACCGTGAAGCGCCTGCGGGAGAAGCTGGGGGACAGCGACGGCCGGTTCATAAAGACTGTGCGGGGCATGGGATACAGGCTGGAGCGCTGACGGTGGTACAGTAGAAAGGGATGGCCTGGATCCGATGCCTGATAGCAGGGAGCGTGCGAGAGTCCGCAAGAACAGCAGGCGGACAGAAAGGGATGGAAATATGGTCTGGAATAAGGAGCTGAAGTGGCTGGCAGGGATGTTCCTGGCCTGTTTCTGTACAGGGGTCCTGGCCATGAACCTCTGCGTGGCAGTCTATGGGAGCCATATGCGGGCGGAATATCACAGCCTGCTGGCCGCTGTATTCGGAAATGTGGCGGAGGCCTATCCAGGGGTGGCCGAGGAGGAGCTGGTGTCCATCCTGAACCGTGAGGGCAATGAGGCCCTGGGGGCTGAACTCCTTGGGAGGTACGGCATCCTGGAGGGATATGCGGGCGCGTCCTTTGCGGGGCAGGAGAGGCAGCTCGGGATGCTGTACGCAGGGATGAACCTTTTCCTGATCCTGCTTTTCTCCTGCACGGGCATTCTGCTCTATCGATATTTTAAAAAGCGTCAGGAGAGGATTTCAGGGCTGGCAGGGTATATGGAGGCCCTGAACCGAAGAGGCTACCGGGTGGAGGTGGAGGACAATGCGGACGATGAGCTCAGCGGACTGCGCAACGAGCTGTATAAGCTGACGGTCTACCTGAAGGAGCAGGCAGAGGCCGCGATGACGCAGAAGCGCATGCTTGCGGACGCCCTGGCAGATATCTCCCATCAATTGAAGACGCCCCTTACCTCCGCCACAGTGCTGCTGGACAACCTGTCCGAGAACATGGACATGGACCGGGCCACCAGGCAGCGCTTTCTGGCAGAGGCCACCAGGCAGCTCACCGGCATGTCCTGGCTGGTGACCACTGTGCTGAAGCTGTCGAAGCTGGACGCGGGGATGGTGGAGCTGGAGCGGGCCTGGATTTCGGGGAAGGCTCTGGTGGAGGATGTGGAGCGGCGTCTGGAGATCGCCGCGGAGTGGAAGGGGATTTCCTTTTCCCTGGATTTTCCGGAGCAGGTCAGCCTGTACGTGGACAGGAAATGGACGGGGGAAGCGCTGCTGAACATTGTCAAGAATGCCATCGAGCACAGTCCCCAGGGCGGCACCGTGGAGATCGGCGGCACCAGGAACGAGGTCTATGCGCAGATAGCTGTCCGCGACCACGGCGCGGGGATGACGGAAGAGGAGCTCAAGAAGCTCTTCCGGCGCTTCTACCAGGGGGATTCCGCCAGGGAGGACAGCATGGGCATCGGGCTGTCGCTGGCCAAGGAGATCGTGGAGAAGCAGGGCGGCCATATAACGGTGGACTCCCACAGGGACGGCGGCACCGTTTTCATCCTGCGGTTCTTGCATGGAAATGCGTGAGGACGCAGATGGAGAAAAAATAGGAAATGTCACGGAAATGTCATTTTAGCCTTTTATACTGGAATCGTAAGGAACGGTTGAAAATGAAATGATTTCAGGAAAGGAAGGCAGATATGGGAAATATGGGACGGAAAGGCTATAGGGAGGCGGAGGAGGGAATGCCCGAAAGGGACTCCGCCCGCCCGGCGGAAATCCTGCGCACGGAGCATCTGCGCAAGGTATACGGGACAGGGAACAATGAGATCATCGCGGTGAACGATGTAGGCATCTCCGTGGCACAGGGAGAGTTCGTGGCAATCGTGGGGAGCTCCGGCAGCGGGAAGTCCACGCTGATGCACATGCTGGGCGGCGTGGACAGGCCCACCTCCGGCAGGGTGTTCATAGAGGACGAGGACATCTATCGGATGGACGATGATAAACTGGCGATATTCCGCAGGAGGCAGGTGGGGCTGATCTACCAGTTCTACAACCTGATTCCTGTGCTGACGGTGGAGGAGAACCTGACCCTGCCCTGCGAGCTGGACGGCTGGGAGCCGAATCCGGAGCTGGTGCAGGAGCTGGCGGGGATGCTGGGGCTGAAAAGGATCCTGAACCATCTGCCCAACGAGCTCTCCGGCGGCCAGCAGCAGCGGGTGGCCATCGGCAGGGCGCTGATCACAAGGCCCGCCATCCTCCTGGCGGACGAGCCCACGGGAAACCTGGACACCCGGGCCGGGAACGAGATCATGGAGCTGTTGAAGGTCTCCAACCGCAGGTATAAGCAGACCGTGATCATGATCACCCACAATCTGGAGCTGGCGAAGCAGGCGGACAGGGTCTTGAGCATCGAGGACGGCTATGTGTCCGAGGGGCATTGGGGGGTGGCGGGATGAATGTATTGAAGAGATGCTGCTACCGCTCCATGAAGGAGAACCGCAAGCGCACCGTGGTGACCATCATCGGAGTCATCCTCGCCACGGCGCTGATCACGGCGCTGGCCTGTCTGGTGGTGAGCTTCCGCGTCAGCCTGATCGCCTATGAGAAGGAGGAGAACGGGGATTTCCATTATCATTTCCTGAACGTGAAGCAGGAGTACCTGAAATATTTCGAGAACAACAGGCAGATAGAGAAGTACGCCCTGACGGAAAAACTGGGCTATGCCTATCTGGAGGGCTGCCAGAATCCGGATAAGCCCTATCTGTACGTCACGGCCATGGACGAGGAGGCGGAGGCCGCGCTGTCCTTGAAGCTGGCGGCGGGACGGATGCCGGAGAACGGCTCGGAGATAGTGGTGGGCAGGCATGTGATCAGCAACGGCCTGGTGGATGTAAAGGTCGGTGACAGACTGACCCTGTCCCTGGGAGAACGGATAACCGATGACGGATATACGCTGAGCCAGTGGGAGTCCTATCACGCCGATGAGGAGGCGTTCCGGCCGGGAACGGAGAAGACCTTTACCGTGGTGGGCGTCATAGAGCGGCCCGGCACCGGAGTGGAGCCCGTGACGGCCCCCGGATATTCGGCCTTTACCCGCCTGGAGAGTACGGGACAGGAGGCGGAAGCGGATGTGTATGCCACTTACACGAAGCAGGGGCTGCGCCACAGGGATCAGGTGACGGCCGGCATCCTGGGCGTGTCCCAGGAGCTGTACCTGCGCTGGAAGGAGGGATTTCAGGAGGGCTGCACGGAGCAGGAGCTGGAGGAGATCCAGACAGTGGCGTCCTCCGTCCAGGAGAACTACTGGCTGCTGAAATGGGAGCTGATGCTCTTCTCCGACGGCATGATGAGCATGATATACGCCATGTCCGCGGTGGCCGCAGCAGTCATCATCGTCACCAGCATATTCTGCATCCGGGGCAGCTTCGCCATATCCCTGACGGAGAAGATGAGGCTCTATGGGAGGCTGGCCTCTGTGGGGACCACGGCGGCCCAGCAGCGGAAGGTAGTCTACTATGAGGCCAGGTTCCTGAGCGCCGTGGGGGTTCCCCTGGGGGTGGCAAGCGGGCTGGCCGCGGCGGTGATTTTGGTAAAAGGGGTGAGCGCCCTGGTAAGGGATGCCTTAAGCTTCAAGCTGATATTCGGCACCTCCCTGCCCATGATCCTATTGGCAGCAATCCTGGCGACGGTGACGGTGTTCCTCTCCGCAAGGGGCAGCGCCAGGCAGGCGGCAAGGATCTCGCCCATCAGCGCCATCCGGGCCAACGACACCGTGAAGCTGGGGAAGCGCGTCCGCTGTCCGGGATGGATCGGGAGGCTGTTCGGCATCGGCGGCAAGATCGCGTACAAGAATCTGAAGCGGGCCAGGGTGAAGTACCGCGCCACGGTGGTGTCCATCGTGGTCAGCGTGGCCATATTCATCGGCATGACTACATTTGTAGACCTGATATCCCTGGCTGTGGGCACCCGTTTCGGGGACATGCCCTATCAGATGCAGCTCAGCATCTTTCGATGGGACTTTTATGACGACGCGGTGGCCATTGCGGAGATGGACGGCGTGGAAGAAGGGGAGGTCGTGCGGAAGGCCAGCCTGGCAGTGGAGAAGAGCCGGGTTCCCTATACGGCGGAGTGGCTGAAAGGGTATGTGGAGGAGGAAAATGCAGGGGAGGACAGGATAACCGTATGCTCCCTGGGGGAGAAGGCCTACGCCCGCTACTGCAAGGAGGCGGGGGTCTCCGTGGAGGAGGCAAGAGGGAAGGCCCTGGTGATAGCGGATTATCATCTGGAACACACGATAGACGGAAAGACCTATATCGAAGAGGGGAATATCGCTGAGTTCAAGCCGGGGGACGTCCTCCGGGGAATCGGCGAATCCGCCGGGACGGACATCGAAATCCTGAAGCAGACCACTGTGCGTCCCATGCATCTCTCAGACTCGGCGTACCGCATGATACTGATCGTGGATGAGGAATTCATGGACAGCGCGCCGGGGCTGCAAAGGTATGACAATATAGAGGTCTATCTGAAGTGCCAGGATCCGGACGGGTTAGAGCAGCGCATCCGCAGCGAAGCGCAGCTGCAATATTTTACGCTGACGAATTATAGTACGATTCAAAGAAATGAACACAGCATGCTTGTGATGGTGGCAATCTTCCTGTACGGGTTCCTGGCGGTGGTGGCCCTGATCGGGATCACCAATGTGTTCAACACCGTCACCACCAATATGGAGCTGCGGGCGCCGGAGTTCGCCATGCTGCGCTCCGTGGGGATGACCGGCCGGGAGTTCAGGCGCATGATATGGCTGGAGGGCGCGTTCTACGGAGGAGGGGCGCTGTGCGTCGGGATTCCGGCAGGGCTGCTGATTTCCCTGCTGTTCCACAGAGGGTTCGGGATAAGGTTCGTGATGGACTACCGGGTCCCCTGGATGGGGATTGTCCTGTCCGTCGCCGCCGTGGCCGTATTGTTGTACGGCATCATGCGCTATTCCATGGCCAAGATCAACAGGAGGAACATCATCGACACCATACGGAACGAAAACATCTGAGGAAAAAGCGGACGCAAAAATTTTAGTAAGTTTTAAAGATTATTGTTTTCTTTTCCACGCAAGTATGTTAAGATAATAGCATATAAATAGCGGGAACTGTTCCTGTTTTGGAAAGGCTCCGGCCGGGAAAGGATATGGATAACTATGGACGACAGCAAGATTTTATTGGAAAACGGCACGAACGAATTGATGATTCTGGAGTTCAAGCTGGGCGACAACTACTATGGCATCAACGTGGCGAAGATCAGGGAGATCACGAAATACGAGCCGGTCACCCCGATTCCCAACGCCCATCCCAGCATAGAGGGCGTGTTCATGCCCCGGGACGTGATGATCACGGCGATCGACCTGAAGAACTGCCTGGGCCGGGGAGAGTCCGAGCCCAAGGGACTGTTCATCATCACGAACTTCAACAAACTGGACATCGCGTTCCATGTAGACAGCGTCCTGGGTATCCATACCGTGTCCTGGACGGACATCATCAAGCCTGAGGTCACCATCTCCACCGCGGAGGAGGGCGTTGCCATCGGCATCGTCAAGAAGGAAGACAGGCTCATCATCATCCTTGACTTCGAGAAGATCGTCACGGACATCAATCCTGAGACCGGCCTGAAGATCTCCGACATCAACGAGCTGGGTGAGCGGCACAGGAGCTCGGTCCCCATCCTGATCGCGGAGGATTCCGCCCTGCTGAACAAGCTGATCGTGGACTGCCTGAAGAAGGCGGGCTATGAGAACCTGATCCATGTGGAGAACGGCAAGCAGGCCTACGATATCATAAGCCATTATAAGGAGCAGGGCACCCTGCATGAGAACGTGCGGGTGGTCATATCCGATATCGAGATGCCGGAGATGGACGGGCACAGGCTGACCAAGCTGATCAAGACGGACGATGCCACAGCCAGGATCCCGGTGGTGCTGTTCTCCTCCCTGGTGAACGAGGAGATGCGCCGCAAGGGCGAGGCGCTGGGAGCGGACGCGCAGCTGTCCAAGCCGGAGATCGGCAATCTGGTAAAAATCATAGATCAGCTGGTTGCGGAAAGGCACTTGGATATATAAAGTCCTGAAAAAGGCTGGGATGATGTCCCGGCTTTTTTCTTGTTCCGGGGAATGCAGGGTGAGGATGGCAGGGTGGTCAGATGGATAATAGGGAGATACTGGAAAAGATAGGGCAATCGGACATGGTGCTGGCAGGCCTGGGGGAGGATTTCGACGGCAGCGCTTTCCTGGGGCAGGACGAAAGATACCTGGCCGGCTGCGGGAAGCTGAAGGAGGCCGGGCTCCACTGGCTCATGCCTGCATGGAACGAGTTCTGCGTGGAAAAGTCTGGGGACGGCTCATTGGAGCAGGCCTTTGAAAGGCTGGAGGAGATCCTCGGGGGGAAGAACTTCTTCGCGGTCAGCCTGTCCACCAACAGGAGGGCAGGGGGCCTAAGGCAGGTGGTGATGCCCTGCGGCTCCTGGAAGATGAAGCAGTGCTCCGGGGGCTGCGGGGGAGGGCTTTCGGAGGTGACGGAGCAGGACAGGGACAGGCTGTGGCTCTTTTTTGAGGAGCTGTACCGGGGGAGCCTCCCCAAGGGGAATCCTCTGTCCGGAGTCTGCCCGCAGTGCGGGGCCGCCCTCGTCCTGAACAATGTGTACGCGAAAGAATATGACGAGTCCGGGTATCTGGAGCAGTGGGGGCTCTACAGGAAATGGCTCCAGGGGACGCTGAACCGTAAGCTGTTCGTGCTGGAGCTGGGGGTGGGGATGCGGTTCCCCTCCGTGGTGCGCTGGCCCTTCGAGAAGGTGGCTTTTTTTAACCAAAAGGCCTATTTTTGCAGAGTCCATGAAAAGTTGTATCAATTGACCAAGGAATTGTCAGAAAAGGGATGCGGAATTTCAAAGAATGCGATTGATTGGCTGGGGGAGCTGTGATAAAATAGGGATGGACATTCATAGAAACCGGAGGAGAGAACATGCCTTCCAATGAGGAAAAAAACGTAAACGGGAACGTGGAATCGGATAGCCTGGGAATCGACGCTCTCACGGAGCTGTCGGCGGAGGAGATAGAGAAGCTCCTGGCAGAGGGCGCGGGGACGCGTCCGGAGGAGCCCAAGGAGCCCCAGGGGGACGTCCTTGACATGCTGGAGGAAGCAGGGAGCTCTGCGGACGACGACCTGATGGACATTCAGGACATGCTGAAGAAGTCCGACAGGAACGAGGCGATCGACGAAGGGGCAGCGGAGGAGACGGGCTCTCGGCAGGGCCCGGCAGACAGGCTGCTCGCGGACATAGAAGGGGCGGAAGCAGCGGAGGAACCTGCGGACGCCAAGGCGCGCAAAGCAGAGAAAAAATCGCGGAAAGCCCAGGAAAAGGCGGAAAAGGCAGCCAGACGGAAAGCGGAAAAGGAGGCGGCCAAAGCCGAGAAGGCGGCGAAGCGGGGGAAGAAGCGCGGCGGCAAGGATCCGGAGCCATCGGAGGCGAAAGCGGAGGGCCCCGGGGAGATCGAGGAGTACGACATGCTCCTGGACAAGGATCTGCTGGACAGCATCGTCTCCGACGCGGGGAATGTGGGACGCGGGGAAGAGAGGGAATCCGCCCGGGAGCCCGGCGGCTTCAGCGTCAATGAGCTGGGAAAGGAATATGATGCTGCCCTGGAGCGGGAGAAAGCGTCGGAAGCGGAAAGGATGAAGGAAAGGGACGTGGCGCCAGTAAAAGAAGAGACAGCGGAATCCGATATCATGGAGCTGGACATGGATGAGATAGATGCTTTCATCCCGGACATCTCCAACGGGCAGAAGGAAGAGGGCGGGGCAAAGCGCAAGGGCGGCCTCATGACCAAGATCATCACCATGCTGACCGAGGAGGAGCCGGAGAATGAAGATATCCCCTTGTCCGAGGAGAATGAGGAGATCCTGAAGGATCTGGACAAAGAGAAGGCCGGCGGAAAGAAAGCGAAGAAGGCAAAGAAGCCCGCCAAGAAGAAAGAGAAGAAGAAAAAGGCGCCTAAGCCTGCCAAGCCGGCGAAGCCCAAGAAGCCGAAGAAGGCCAAGGAGCCGGAGCCCTATACCGGCAAGAAGCTTACCTTCAGGAAGGCCCTGCCCATCCTGCTGCTGGGCGCTACGGTAGGCGCTGTGGTGTTCATCTTCGTGAACCTGGCCTCGGACTATTCCGTAAGGCAGGAAGCCGCGGAGGCTTTCAGCAACGGCGACTATCAGACCTGTTACCAGAACCTCTACGGCAAGAAGCTGGACGAGGAGCAGGCCCGGATGTACGGCAAGGCAGAGAGCATCCTCTATATGGAACAGGAGTGCCGGAAGTACGAGATCGTCCTGAAAAACGGCACCGAGGTGCAGGCGGTGGACAGCCTGCTCCAGACGGTGGCGGATTATCCGGCCGTCCAGGAGTATGCCGCCCGGTGCGAGGCCCTGCCGGAGGTAGAGCAGCTCTACGCCGGTATCCTGGGCATCCTGTCCGACAGGTACGGCATCACGGAGGAGCAGGCGAAGGAAATCGCGGCACTGGGAAGCCGCATAGAGTATACCAGAGCCGTCACCGCGCTGGCGGAGGGAAAGGGATACGGTTCCGGGAGCGCGCCCTCCGTACAGCCGCCGGAAGGGGATTCGGATTCCGGCGATGCGGGGGAGGCCGAGGGCCAGCCCGATGCCGGAGCGGACGCCATTGCGGACGAGCTGCCGGAAGAGGCGGAGCTGGAAGAGGGTAATTTCGTAGATTGATGCCGGATATGCCGCGTCCGCCGAAAGGGCAGGATGCGGCGGCAGGATGCGGGAAGAGGCAATATGATAGCGATTATCGATTATGACGCAGGGAACATAAAAAGCGTGGAGAAGGCCCTGCTCCATCTGGGACAGGAGGCGGCAGCCACCAGGGACGCGGAAGCGATCCTGGGGGCTGACGGCGTGATCCTGCCGGGGGTGGGGGCCTTTGGAGATGCCATGGGGAAGCTGCGGGCTTACGGCCTGGTGGATGTGATTCACCGGTGCGTGGAGTCCGGGAAGCCTTTCCTGGGGATCTGCCTGGGGCTGCAGCTTCTGTTCGACAGCAGCGAGGAGAGCCCCGGGGTGGAGGGGCTCCATGTCCTGGAGGGACGGATTCTGCGGATACCCGCCTCCGGCGGGCTGAAGATTCCCCACATCGGATGGAACGATCTGGGCTTTCCCCGGAGAGGGCGGCTGTTCGAAGGGCTGGAGGCAAATCCATATGTCTATTTCGTCCACTCCTATTACCTGCAGGCGGCGGATGAGGGCATCGTTACTGCGTGCACGGAATATGGGACACATATACACGCTTCCGTAGAGAAGGGGAATGTGTTCGCCTGCCAGTTCCATCCGGAGAAGAGCTCGGAGGCGGGGATGGGAATCCTGCGGAATTTCTGCGGGATCTGCGCAGGCTGAAGATAGGAGAGTCCGATGCATACAAAGAGAGTGATTCCCTGCCTGGACATCAAGGACGGCAGGGTGGTAAAAGGAATCAATTTCGTGAATCTGCGGGACGCGGGAGACCCGGCGGACGTGGCGGCGGCCTACGATAAGGCCGGGGCGGACGAGGTGGTGTTCCTGGACATCACGGCTTCCTCGGACAGCCGCAATACCCAGCTGGAGTGGGTGCGGCGGGTGGCCGCGGAGCTGTTCATTCCCTTCACGGTGGGCGGAGGCATACGCACCGTGGAGGATTTCAGGGCGATTCTGCGGGAGGGCGCGGACAAGATTTCCGTGAACTCTGCGGCAATCATGAACCCGGAGCTCATATCCGAGGCGGCGGATAAATTCGGCAGCCAGTGCGTGGTGGTGGCTATCGACGCCAAGAGGCGGCCGGGCGGTGGCTACAGCGTGTATAAGAACGGCGGCCGGGTGGACGTAGGGCTGGACGCGGTGGAATGGGCCATGGAGGCGGAGCGCCTGGGGGCGGGGGAGATTCTGCTGACCAGCATGGACGGGGACGGGACGAAAGCGGGATACGACCTGGAGCTGACCAAAGCCGTGGCGGATGCGGTGGACATACCGGTAATCGCCTCCGGCGGCGCCGGGGAGCTGTCGCATTTCTACGAGGCCCTGGCGGACGCGGGGGCAGAGGCGGTGCTGGCGGCCTCTCTGTTCCATTATAAAGAGCTGGAGATCCGGCAGGTGAAGGAGTATCTGCGCAGCCGGGGGATCAGCGTCAGGCTATAGACAATCGGTAAAAAAGGACGGACAAAAGATGGGAATGATAGAAAACGACTGGCTGGCGGAGCTGGGGCCGGAATTCCATAAGCCTTATTACAAAACGCTGTATGAGTTCGTGAAGACGGAGTATAATACCAGACAGGTGTTCCCGCCCGCGGACGATATCTTCAACGCGTTCCATCTGACGCCCCTGAGCGAGGTGAAGGTGGTCATCATCGGGCAGGATCCCTACCACAATGTTGGACAGGCCCACGGGCTCTGCTTTTCCGTGAAGCCCGATGTGGGCATCCCGCCGTCCCTGGTGAACATTTATAAGGAGCTCCAGGACGATCTGGGCTGCTATATCCCCAACAACGGCTATCTGGTGAAATGGGCGCGGCAGGGGATCCTGATGCTGAACACGGTGCTGACGGTGCGGGCCCACCAGGCCAATTCCCACAGGGGAAAGGGCTGGGAGGAGTTCACGGACGCGGCGATCCGCGCGCTGAACAAGCAGGACAGGCCCATTGTCTTCATCCTCTGGGGGCGGCCTGCCCAGATGAAGGAGAAGATGCTGGACAACCCGAAGCACCTGATACTGAAGGCTGCCCATCCCAGCCCCTATTCCGCAAGCAGCGGGTTCTTTGGCAGCAGGCCCTTCAGCCAGACCAACCGGTTCCTGGAGGAGAACGGGCTGGAGCCGATCGACTGGCAGATTGAGAACGTTTGACAATAGAAGCGGCAGAAGGATCGGGAGAAATGACTACAAGGGAGAATGAACATACAATGGAAAAGAAAGCGTTCGTCACCAGGCAGCTGGTGGAGGAAATCGTCAAGACTTATCCGACCCCCTTTCATATCTATGATGAGAGGGGGATTCGTGAGAATGCCAGGGCTTTGAAGGAGGCGTTCTCCTGGAATCCGGGGTACAAGGAGTTCTTCGCGGTGAAGGCGGCTCCCAATCCTTTTTTGATGGAGATTCTGAAGGAATACGGCTGCGGCAGCGACTGTTCCTCCTATACGGAGCTGATGCTTGCCGGCGCGGTGGGAATGAAAGGGGAGGATATCATGTTCTCCTCCAATGAGACGCCGGCGGAGGAATACGCCCTGGCGGCCAAGCTGGGCGCTACCATCAACCTGGACGATATCACCCATATCGATTTCCTGGAGAGGACTTTGGGGTATCTCCCGAAGACACTGAGCTGCCGCTTCAATCCCGGCGGGTATTTCGCCATGGGCACGGACATCATGGACAACCCCGGGGACGCCAAGTACGGATTTACAAAAGAGCAGATGTTTGAGGGCTTCCGCATCCTGAAGGAGCGGGGCGTGGAGCGCTTCGGCATCCATGCGTTCCTGGCCAGCAATACGGTGTCCAATGAATACTATCCGGAGCTGGCCAGGCAGCTTTTCGAGCTGGCCGTGGAGCTGCAGCGGGAGACGGGGGCGAGAATCGCTTTCGTCAACCTGTCCGGAGGCATCGGGATTCCCTATCGCCCGGATCAGGAGCCCAATGACATCCGCATCATTGGAGAGGGCGTGCGCAAGGCCTATGAGGAGATCCTCACCCCGGCGGGGATGGGGGACGTGGCTATCTATACCGAGCTTGGCCGGTACATGACCGGGCCTTTCGGGCATCTGGTGACGAAGGTGATCCACGAGAAGCATATCCACAAGGAATATATAGGGGTTGACGCCTGCGCGGTGAATCTGATGCGGCCTGCCATGTACGGCGCGTACCATCATATCACGGTGCTGGGCAAGGAGGACGCGCCCTGCGACCATACCTATGACGTGGTGGGATCGCTGTGCGAGAACAATGACAAATTCGCCATCGACCGGGCGCTGCCAAAGGTGGAGATCGGGGACTATATGGCGATCCACGACACCGGGGCCCACGGATTTTCCATGGGGTACAATTACAACGGGAAGTTGAAGTCCGCGGAGCTGTTGCTGAGAGAGGACGGCAGCGTGGAGCTGATCCGCAGGGCGGAGACGCCGAAGGATTATTTTACCACGTTTGACGGATTTGAAGTTTATGACAGGATGTTTCCGGAGCGCCAGGACGCTGTGACGGGCAACCGCGCAGGGATGTAGGAGAGGGCGGCTGAAAGCAGAGGCCGGGAGGGAATTTACATGAGATATCCGAAACATTTGCCACAGGGAGGCACGATCGGCTTTCTGGCGCCGTCATTTGGCTGCAACATCGAACCCTATCGGACAGGCTTTGGCCATGCCCTGGAAAAGTGGCGGGAGATGGGCTACCGCACGATCCTCGGGCCGAACTGCTACGCGGGGAAGGGCATCGGCATCAGCAGCACGCCGGAAAGCTGCGCCAGGGAAGTGATGGAGATGTTCCTTTCCAGGGAGCCGGACTGCCTGATCTCCTGCGGCGGCGGGGAGCTGATGTGCGAGATCCTGCCCTATGTGGACTTTGGAAAGCTTGCCCAGGCGGAGCCTAAGTGGTTCATGGGGTATTCCGACAATACGAACCTGACCTATCTGCTGGCCACTTTGGCGGACACGGCTTCCGTGTACGGGCCCTGTGCGTCCTCCTTTGGCATGGAGCCCTGGCATGATGCATTGTGGGATGCGCTTGGGATTCTTGCCGGGAAGAGCGGTGCTTGGATGCGAAACGCGATGGGAGAGAAGGAGCCGCATGGCGCGGTAGTGCGGGGCTATGGGCAGTGGGAGAAGGAGTCCTTAAAGAGCCCGGAGAATCCGCTGGCCCCTTACAATCTCACAGAGCCCCTGGCGATTCGTTCCTTTGTGGGAAAGGAAGAGGCTTCGGGAGAGCTGAGGTTTCGCGGCAGGCTCCTGGGAGGCTGCCTGGACTGCCTGGTGAACCTGCCGGGCACCCGCTATGACAGGACGAAGGAGTTTGTGGAGCGGTACAAGGAGGATGGCATCATCTGGTTCCTGGAGGCCTGTGAGCTGAACGTGTTCGCCATCCGCCGTGGCTTATGGCAGCTGGAGGAATCGGGCTGGTTCGAGCATGTGAAAGGCTTCCTGATCGGTCGGCCCCAAAACGGGGAGCCTCTGATGGGGCTGGATGCCTACGGCGCGGTATTGGAGGTGGCCGGGCGGAAAGACGTGCCGGTGGTCATGGACGTGGACTTGGGCCATCTGCCGCCTATGATGCCGATCGTGGTGGGGAGCATGGCAGATGTGGCGGTGAAGGGGAACGATATCCGGATTGAGATGCGGTATGTGTGATACAATGTTTTATAGCACTATTGCGAAATTTTCTGATAATTCAGAGGGGCGCAGTGAATAGTGCGAAAGAAGGAAAAGCCAAATTATTGCTTGTCAAGCGGCGCTTTCTGTGATAAAATTGACGTGTTGTGAGGTGTTCATCAGACTTCATGGCATAGATGCCGGCGTGTCGGAATGGCAGACGAGGCAGACTCAAAATCTGTTGTGGGCAAC
>CAMTBF010000031.1 GCA_947068385.1 uncultured Lachnospiraceae bacterium | reverse complement strand
GCAGCGCCTCCCAGGCCTCCTCCCCGGCCCGGAAGTGGTCGCGGAACACCAGCCTGCCCGAGGACTGGCTCAGGATGTATTTCTGCTGGATGTCGTCATTGCCGCTGCTGCATATCAGCTCCCGGCCGAACACCAGGGCGTAGAAGCTCAGGGGGACGCCGGGCTCCGCGGACAGGGAGTGGAGGTTTCCGGAATCCACGAACAGGATGTCCCCCTGGGCCACCGGGAATCTGTGGTTGTGCACATGGGCGATGCCCCGGCCCTCCTCCACGGCCAGCAGCTCGTATTCCTCATGCCAGTGGGTGTAGAGGCGCTCCTGCAAAGACGGGTTTGTAGTGTATTCATGTAGCATCAGGTGGAAGCGCAGGTTGCCGTGCTCAGTGGCCTCGCGGAACGGATCTGGTTCCCGGCTGTTCATGCCATGTCCCTCCTTTGTCAAAATAGTGTTAGAAACCGCCATAAAAGGTCAAGTATTTCCCTTCTGGGATTAGTATAATACAAGTATGGGCAGATTGCCAGTCTGATCAGGAAGATTCGGCATGTAAAATAGAAACCAGAAAGGAAGAAAAGCCATGCAATTCAAAGAAGAAAACGGCGCTCTGATCGCCAGGCAGAATGGAGAGACGCTGCGCATCGAGGCCTGGGGGAAGGATTCCCTGCGGGTGCGGGCCACCAGGCTCCCCTCCTTCACGGAGCAGGACTGGGCGCTGACGGAAGACCCGGGGCCAAGCCGGGCAGAGGTGGAGATCGGCGAGGTGGACCACTGGGTGGGGGACGGCACCATGGACAAGCGCCAGATCGCCTCCGTCACCAACGGGCGCATCCGGGCCGTGGTGAATTTCCGCGGGGTGATGGTGTTCTACAGGGACGGGAAGCCTTTCCTGCAGGAGTATTTCCGGGAGTACGACGGAACCCTGAGCCGGGAGAGCCGCTGCCTGAAGATCGTCAACCGGGAGTGGAAAGGCGTGATCGGCGGCAGCGAGCATCAGCTGAACGTGAAGTTCGAGAGCAATGACGGGGAGAAGCTCTACGGCATGGGGCAGTACCAGCAGCCCTATCTGGACCTGAAGGGCTGCGTGCTGGAGCTGGCCCAGCGCAACTCCCAGATTTCCGTGCCCTTCCTGGTGTCCAGCTTAGGGTACGGCATGCTCTGGAACAATCCGGCGGTGGGACAGGTGGCCTTCGGGAAGAACTACACCGAGTGGACGGCCCGCTCCACCAGGCAGATGGACTACTGGCTCACCGTGGCCGACGGGCCGAAGGGAATCCTGGAGCACTATACGGCAGTCACCGGGCGGGCCCCCATGTTCCCGGAGGACCGCATGGGGCTGTGGCAGTGCAAGCTGCGCTACCGCACCCAGGAGGAGGTGCTGTCCGTGGCCAGGCAGTATCAGAAGGAAGGCATCCAGATCGACCAGATCGTCATCGATTTCTTCCACTGGACGGTGCAGGGGGACTGGAAGTTCGACACCACCTACTGGCCGGATCCAAAGGCCATGGTGGAGGAGCTCCACGCCATGGGCATCAAGGTGGTGGTGTCCATATGGCCCTCCGTGGACAGGCGCAGCGAGCATTTCTGGGAGATGATGGACAGGGGGCTGCTGATCCGGACGGAGCGCGGGGCGGCCCAGACCTACGATTACCAGGGGGACTGCGTGGAAATCGATGTGTTCAATCCGGAGGCCAGGCAGTATGTGTGGGAGGTCTGCAAGCGGAATTATTACGACCTGGGGATAGACGCTTTCTGGCTGGACAATTCCGAGCCGGATTACGGGGTGTATGATTTCGACCACTACCGGTACATGGAGGGGCCCGCCCTGTCCTGCAGCAATATCTATCCCCAGCTCTACAGCCGTGTCTTCTATGACAACATGAAGGCATTGGGGAACGAGGAGATCGTGAACCTCCTGCGCTGCGCCTGGGCGGGGAGCCAGAAGTACGGCAATGTGGTCTGGTCCGGGGACGTGCCCAGCACCTTCGAGGCCCTCTATGACCAGCTCCAGGCGGGGCTGAACATGGGGCTGGCGGGCATCCCCTGGTGGACTACAGATGTAGGCGGGTTCATGACGGACGATGTGAACGACCCGGATTTCCAGCAGCTCCTGATCCGCTGGTATGAGTTCGCGGTGTATTCCGCGGTGCTGCGGATGCACGGGGACAGGGGGCCTTACAATATCCCGCCCCTGGACGACAGAGACTGGGGCGGCGGCTATCTGCACACGGGCCAGCCCAACGAGCTGTGGAGCTATGGGGAGGAGAATTACCGCATCATGCGCAAGTACCTGGACATCCGCAGGGGCATGCACGATTATATCAAGGGGCTCTACAGGGAGGCCTCGGAGAACGGCTCCCCGCTGATCCGCACTATGTTCTACGAGTTCCCGGAGGACGAAAGGTGCTGGGAGCTGCAGGATCAGTACATGTTCGGGGACAGGTATCTGGTGGCGCCGATCCTGCGCCTGAACCAGTTTGAGCGGGATGTGTACCTGCCGGTTGGTGCCTGGCGGGATACCAGGGACGGGAAGGAGTACCAGGGCGGCCAGGTCGTCCATGCCATGGCACCGATTGATTCTATTCCGGTGTTCGAGAGGGTGATGTAAGGCGGAAAACCGGAGTGCCTTTCGGACAATGACGTGGGCAGAGGGTTAACGAATGCTGTAAGAGGGCATATACCAGAAACAGATATCTGGAGCAAGGACGTTGAAAAAATCAAATCTCCCTCACCACCCGGCAGGGGTTCCCCAGCGCCAGCACACCGCTGGGGATGTCCCGGGCCACTACGCTGCCGGCTCCGATTACGCTGCCGGCTCCGATGGTCACCCCAGGCAGGACGCTGACATGGCCTCCGAACCAGACATTATTCCCTACATGGATAGGTTTTGCCACCTCATACCCTTCCGCCCGCAGCTTTGTATCCAGGGGATGGATGGCAGTATAGAACCCGCACTGAGGGCCTATCAGCACATCATCCCCGAATACAATCTTCCCCGGATCCACGAACACGCAGCCGCTGTTCACGAACAGCCTGTCCCCTGCCTCCATATTGAATCCGAAGCCGCAGAAGATATCCGGTTCCACATAGGGCTCCGCCCCCAGCCTCCCGAAAAGCTTCCGCAGAATCCGCTCCCTCCCCGGGAAGTCGGAGGGCAGGGTATGGTTATATGCGTGGCACAGATCCATACAGGCCACATGGGCCGCCTCCCTCTCCGGCGTGCGGATATTGTAGAGCAGTCCGGCCCTGCACTTTTCCTCCTCAGCCGCATAGTCGAACTTCATACTCCGCCCTCCCGCAGCCCGGCTCTCCCTGCCAGGTATCGGCAGCTTATCGCCTTCTCTATCAAGACATTCCTGTAGTAGAAATAATGGTTGCTGGCCTCATATCCGATGGTGGCGTTGCGGGCCTGGACTGCTGCCACGCGCATGCTGATCTCCTCTTCCTCCCGCAGGATTTCCGCCATGGTCATATCATGGGCCCCAGCCCTGTTATCCCGTATGGCCACGAACAGGCATTGCAGATACATGGAGCGGAAATGGCAGTCGCAGATCTCCGCGCAGTCCCACAACTCCTCAAGGCGCGCGTCCTCCGTCTCCCCGTACAGGGACTCCAATCGCCACAGCCCTTCATGCCATCTGTCCGACAGCTTCTTTAGCTGTGCCATATAGGTCTCCAGCGGGAAAATGCTCCGCCAGCCGTCGATGTCGTCGTAAGGGAAACCGGTCATGGTGGCCGAAAAGCCCGTGGGCCGCTCATAGAGCAGATTGGCCGGGGCATGCTCCTGAGGCCCCTGATAGACGCTTCCCAGATGGAAGGGATACTCGGCAAAGGCCTCGCTGAACGCATGGATGGCTTCCGCAAGGGTATCCACGTCCGCTCCCGGGAACATTTTCCCATAAATCTCCTTCAATTCGGGAACGGAATCTCCTTTTTCATAAAATGCCGCCAGAAGCTTTAAGGACGCGGAAGGGTATCCGCCCAGGCTCCAGGACAGCATCAGCCCGTCCGGCCGGCTCTCCCCGGCTTCCGTGAGCCTGCGGGCATGGCGGTAGATCTGTTCAAATACAGGGATATAGGGCACAGCCGCCATCTCCCAGGTATTGTCGGCCTGTATCTTCGCGTAGGCTTTATGCCCGCTCTCGTGGGCGTCCCGCCAGTTCCTCAGGGCGTACTCCCCCGGCCCCTCCACGGATATGGAATAGTCCAGCACGCTGGTCTGCGTCCCCCCGATGGTCTTCGTGACAGCCTGTTCGCTTACATTCATCACCGAAATCTCCTTCGGCAGCATCCCTATCACTTCCCGGGCGCAGCCGCCCTGCCATCCCCAGGTCCAGGCGATGACCCGGATGGTCGTGGATACGCTGGAGATTCCCTCGTATACCAGACGGTTCACCAGAGCGAAGCTCTCCACATGGGTCATGGCCCTGCAGCGGGGACACGCAGTCCTCCTGCCGTCGGCTACATGGCTGTAGCAATTGGTCATGTTCTCGGAGGCGGTAATGGTGAAGATGCCGCCCAGCAGAGGGACATTCCCGGCCAGCATGGCGGCGCTGTCCCGGAGGTATGCCTGCACCTCGGGCCTGCTCACGCACAAGGTGCCCAGTGTCCCCTCGGAATTGGCCATCCCCAGAAGCTCAGGGTTCTTTTCGAAGAAAGCCATGGGCATGGCCCTGGGTTCATTGAAGTACAAAAACAGGCGCAGCCCCCATCCTGCCAGCTTCTCCGTCAGGTACCGCATCCCCTCCTGCCGGGCCTCCCAGCCCCGGGACAGCTTTTCGTCAAAGGGATAGGGGACAAGGTTGTACAGCACGATATGAATCCACACGCCCGTAATCCCCAGGGCAGCATAGGCCTCCAGCAGGGCGTCGGGAAAGGAGCTGTCCAGCAGTGCCCTGTCCGCCAGCACGTCCCCGAACAGGGCGCAGTAGGAATAGACGAAGCGCTCCTCATAGCGGGGATCCTTTAAAATCAAAGGCTCTCTGCCATACAATCCAAAGCGCGGCTCAAAGTCAAAGGGCTTTTCCGTGACAGGCGGCAGCTTTTCTGACAGTTCTGTCACAATCTCCCGGATCCGGCCGGTCTCCGCTGCCTCCTCCGCCGTCAGAGGGCGGTACCGGCAGTCCGGCACCGCGGGCTTGAATCCCCCCAGCTTCACCTCCAGGAAATCGTCCTCCTGCAGGACGAACGCCAGCCTCTCCATGGGCCAGTCCAGCAGGACGCACAGATCCTCGTAGGAGAGGAGATGCCAGTTGTAATGGATAATGGTGATATATCCCTTGCCCAGCCAGTCTCCCCACACCTCCGGCTCCCTGGGAAGCCCCAGGGCAGCCGCGCTGTCCTCCAGGACGGCTCTGTCCGTCCCCAGCACCCTGGCGATCCGCTCCGGCGGCACAAGCCCCCAGTTGCGGAAGATCACGCACTGGTAGGCCGCCGGGAAATGGGGCAGGGGCAGTATCTTATCTTTCTGAATCGGTGGAACCTGAATCATTCTGACCTCCTAACGCATTGGCAGCCTGCATTACGGCGCATAGAACACCTCTTCCAGGTCTTCGTAATAGATGCCCTCCTCATGGCGCAGGAAGCAGGGCTTTGAATAGCGCCACCACTCCTGCATCACCGGGCTGTCCTCCATCTTCTTCCTATCCGCCTCATAGTCGCTGCCTGTATATTCATAGTAAGTGTACAGTTCCGTCCCCCGGAGGGAAATGGAGTAGTGGTGGATGTGGCAGTCCCCGATCAGCTCCATCAGAGCCGCCCAGGGCTTGCTGTGGAGCTCCACATAGTCCTCCACCTTCTCCGGCTTCAGATCCGAATGAAATATGAACCGCTTCATAAAGCACGCTCCTCTCATACCGCGCAGTAGCCAGTTACATAATACCCCAGATTGTACCGTCTATCAAGACGCCCGAAGCTGGCACAGACAGGGATGTCGCTCTCCAGCTCCAGGGAATACTGCCCGAAGGGAATCTGGCAGCCCTCCTCCCCGAAGGGGAGATCCGTGCGGTGGCAGACCACCCGCCGGGCGGGAACCGTCAGATGCAGCCCCTCCACCGGCTCCCTGTCCTCAAAGTACAGGTTCACCAATATATGGGCGTCCCTGTCATGGGGGTTGGTGATCATCAGGGCCTCATGCCCCGGCAGCCGGGGGTCTTCCCCATTGCCCGGCAGATC
The DNA here is from genome assembly GCA_947068385.1 of uncultured Lachnospiraceae bacterium. GTDB lineage: Bacteria > Bacillota > Clostridia > Lachnospirales > Lachnospiraceae > Acetatifactor. The sequence goes on along the minus strand of CAMTBF010000031.1, from coordinate 7,935 downwards.
CCCGTCTACGAACATATAATGCCTATATCCTATCTCGCTCATATCCGCTCCTATCCATAAATGTATATGTACGCCATATCGTCAACTGTCTTTATCCGTATATAGCCCATCCCTACAGATCCTTCATGAAATAATCGAACAGCTTCGGCGACAGCGGGCGGCTTCCGTTCTCCGTGACGACGAAGCAGGTCTCGATGCGGCCCCCGTGCAGCTGCGGGTGGCCAAAGAAGCTCACGTCCACGTTCACGATCATGCCGGGCGCCAGCTCAAAGTCCCCATTAGGCCCGAAGAAGGGCGCCTCTGCCTCCATGAGCCCCATGGAATGGGCAAAGGGGCATACGATATACTCCATCAGGCCATGCTTCTCATAATACCTGCGCCCCGGCTCGTCTATCTGCCTGCCGCACATGCCGGGCCTGAGCATTTCGTATGTCAGGCGGAAGGTCTCGCGCATGTAGTTCAGCAGATCCTTCTGCTGCTGCGTATAGACCCCGTTCACCGGAATCGTGTCCCCGAAGGTGCCCGCATAGCCGTTGATCCGCGGGGCGATGCCTATCATCACCAGCTCCCCGTCCTCCATGCGCTTATTCGTGGCCGTAGGCACCACCGCTTTGGCCCGGGGGCCGGAGCCTACGATCGTGGCATAGGCAAAGCTATGGGCGCCGTTTGCCCGGCACACCGCCTCCCCTGCTGCCGCCACCTCATATTCGAATGCCCCCGGACGGATGGCTTCCACCATTTTGTCATAGGCCAGGTCGCAGAGCTCCACGCAGCGGGCCGCCTGCTCCACCTCCCAATCCGACTTGTAGGCGCGCATGAGCTCATACTCCTCCGTGATGTCCACCAGCTCCACGCCCGGGAAGCCCGCCGATACGTCCAGATAGACCTGGTGGGGAATCGTGGTGGTGCCCACGATGCCGATGCGGTTCAGCACGGTGCCCTCCGCCTTCAGCTCCTCGTTCAGCTGTCCGAAATCGATGATCGTGGCATTGGGATATTCCTCGTCCGGCACCATGAACACCGGAAAGCACCGCACCTTGGTGATGGCCGCGTCCATCTGGGCAAAGGGCTCGGACTCCGGTCCGCCCAGCAGTATGGGCTCTCCCCGGCCAGGCACCAGTACGGCCCCTTTCTCGAACTGTCCGCACCAGCCGGTGAGATACCAGCCGTTGGCCACGTTCAGCTCATCAAAATAGATGAAGGCCGCGTCCAGGTTCTTTTCCGAGAGAATCTCCCTGACTCTGTCCAGCCGCTTTTCCGTTTCACTCCTGTTGTAATAAGACATAGTTCTCCCTCTCTTTCTACTTATACCTGCTCCAGCAGGGAATCGTAATAATCATAGTTCTCCACCGGGATGTCCTTGTCGATGGAGTGGGTGCCGATGATGACGCCTCCGTCTGAGGCCGCGTCCAGAACCTCCTCCACCTGACGGGCGATCTCCTCACGGGTGCCTGTGGCCAGGGTCTTGATATTGCACATCCCGCCTATCAGCACCAGCCTGTTCCCATATCGCTTCTTCAGATCAGGCAGCCACATTCCGGCAGAGGGCGCAGGGCTCTGATACCCGTTGAAGCCCGTCTCCACCAGCAGATCCATCAGCGGCGCGCAGTGGCCGTCACAGTGGAGCACGATGTTCCTGATGCCATGCTCCCGCCAGTACCGGAAGACTTCCTGGTATACCGGCATGAAAATCTCCTCATAACAGGCTGCGGAGAACATAGGCCCCCTCTGGGCGGCGAACTCGTCATAGACCCAGATGGCGGTATCCTTCGTATCCGTGGCCTCCGCTACCTTCAGTCCCTGAATCTTGATGAACTCCCCCAGCCTCTGGGCAAGGGCTATGCAGAACTCCGGGTCCTCCACCATGTCGCACAGATACTGTAGCTGTCCCCGCATCCGGAAGCTTCCCATGTACAGGCCCAGCACACCGGACACAGGCGCGAACCGCGGCGCATTCCGCCTGGCATGGCGGGCCAGCCCCAGATACCGCTCCTCCTGCGCCGGATCGTCGAACACCAGGCTGTCCAGGGTCCCCTTCTCTTCCAGCACCGAGGAGACCTCCACCTCAAAGTAGGCATTCTCCTTCTGCTCCACCACGCGCCCCCAGCCATCCCGCACCAGCCGTCGGCCGTCCTTCTCCTCCAGCAGCTCCGCGCTGCTGAGCAGCGGTCCATCCTGGTCTGCCAGAACCGTTCCTATATCGATATTTGGGTAATAATCATACAGATTCGCGTCCGGCAGCTGCTTCTCCCTGCGCCAGTTCTGCGCGAATTCCGGCAGGAAAATGTCATACCGCGCGATCCTATCCGTCTTTTCGAACGAAAAGGCACGCATGACCCTTTCTCTTGCATTCATCTTGGTACCTCCTGCCCTTCCCGTGGGCTCTCTTCCTCAAAATCCCGTCCTTCCTCTCCAGGCCCCTCAGGGCCCTCCAGGAAATCGTCATCCAATGGGAACATGGGCCGCCGTATCCGCTTCAGGTGCATATCCTCCAGCCGCTCGCAGGATGCCCCGGGCGTAAGCGCCAGTATCGCCCGGTCCGCCTCCCTGGCCAGCTCCGGAAACAGGTAGCCCAGCTTCACCGCCACGATGTGGAACCGGCGGAAATCCAAATCAATGGAATCGAAAATATCAGGCCTGCACATAGCGGCGCGGTTCTCTGTAATCACCACCGTGATGTCGCCGCAGTCCAGGGTGGCGCTGGGGCCCGCGTTGTTGTGCTGGTAGGACAGGATGTCCCCCCGGTGAATCAGTCTCCCGGTAATCACCGTGGCTTCGCTGTCTGCCGAAAGGCTCCCGCCCACCCTGAGGGTCAGCTCCTCCCCCAGTCCGGCGGCATAGCAGGCCTCACAGGCCCCCGCGTCCGCGATGCCGGCCACCAGCGCGTCCTTCGCCCCTTCCTGCTGCAGGAGCTTCAGCAGATACGCATTGTCTCCCACGGCCCCGGCAGTGGTATTGTCCCCCGAATCGGACAGGAACACCAGCGGCTCCCTGGCTTCCATGGCCAGCCGCACCGCCTCCCGGGGGGTTGCCGCCTCCACCAGGAACCGGAAGTCATGGCGCGCCTCATAGAACCGCCGCGCCAGACGCCTGGCGCAGGCAAGAGCCAGCGCATCGTCCCATTCATGGGTGGCTACGAAATTCGGGCCTGTATATGGCTCGTCTATCCAGGGCTGGCCGTTGAATACCTGCACGCTCAGCATCCCCGGCAGACGTTCCATCTCCTCCGCCATCTCCATGATGCCCTTCAAAGGCTCCAGATCCGTCTGCACCGCATCCCCGCAGACAATCACATCCGCCCTGGCAAGCTGGGGCCTGGGCAGGAGCTTTCCGCGGATGCAATGGAGCAACAGCTCCACCCCGCGCCTCTGGGCCTCCTCTCTGTCCCGGTGCGGCGCGGTGCGGTATCCCGTCACCACGTTGCACAGCTTCGGCAGACGGTCGCTGTTGTCCGCATGGAAGTCCATGGACAGGGAAATCGGCACCTCATATCCCACCTTTTCCCGAATCCTGGCCAGCAGATGCTCCTCCGCGGAACCGATCTCCTCCACGCACATAGCCCCGTGGAGGTAGAGCCAGATTCCGTCCAGCCCCTTCCGCGGCAGGCGCTCCACCAGGCTTTCCGCCAGGTGAAGGAAGTCCTCCCTGGCCACCGGGCCGCCCGGCAGCGCATGGGCATAGAGGGTTGGCACCACATCGCAGCCCTGCCCGCGGAGCAGGTCCATCACGGCCACCTTTTCATACATGTCCTGCCCTTCCGCATAGTCGAAATCCGCTAGCCTGGTCAAGACGGGCGTCAGGCTGTTCCCCTCGCACAGCATGGCGCCGATAGCTATTTTCATCGGCTTTTCCGAAACCATGTCCTCACCTCCTGTTTTTGTTTTTTCAATATATTATCATTGTTTTTCCGAATATATGGTAATAATGGAGAACTCCGGCAGCTGCGCGCCTCGCACCACTGTGTCCCGTCCCTCCCGCTCCAGGGCAATCAGGCCGTGGGGGAAGCACTCTGCCCTGTCCACCTTCAGGAAGGAATCCCGAATCCGTATGCGCGCCTCACCCGCCGGGCTTCCGGTCTCATGGGCCAGGGTATGCAGCAGCGAGACGCAGAGCGTCCCGTCCACCTGCTTCACCGAGGCTTCCACGCAGGGCGGCGCTTCTATCCTGACCTGCCTCCTGCCCTGCAGCAGCCTTTCCAGAATGCCAGTCCACAGCTCCCTGCCCATCTGCGTGTCCTCCGACTCCAGAAGCGCGGCGCTGTAGACGCACTTTCCTCTTCCGTATCTATGTTCCGTCAGGACGGGGATGTCCGTCTCCTGCCACGGCGGGTCGCTGATGGCAGAGATATAATGCCTTCCGTCCGTGTGATTGGAGACAGGCAGCCATGCCCGGGCCAGCACTTCGGTATCCCCCTGCGCCCTTATCTCCGGAACCGGCCCTGCCGCGCCCAGCGGATATTGCAGGCTCTCCACCGGGAAAAGCGCCGTCGCCCCGCATCCCCTTATATAGACCGTCTGGAACGGGATGGTCCCCTGCCGGGACACTCCAAGGATATCCTCCAGCGCAAACCCGTCCCGCTTAAGGCTTTCCGATTCTTCCGCGTCCGCCAGATCCAGCAGCACGCCGCTCTGCCCGCTGACGTAGAGAGCCCCGCCGTTCCTCACATACTCCCGGAAGGCCTCCGCCTCCCTCTGGCTGAGCACCGGCAGTCCGGAGAGGATGATCAGCGGATATTTCTCCAACCGGCCCAGGCTCATATCCGTAATGATGTCATATTGGATATGATGCTCTGCCAGGGTACGGTTCATGGCTTTCAGCCGCCCCGGCAGGGAGGCCGGTTCCCTGCGCCCCTCTCCCCCATTCTGCGCGAAGTCGTCATAGCCGGTCATGGACTGGTAGTTCACATATACAGCCGCGTCATTGAGGTACTCCCCCCGCAGGAAGGAGGGATGCCCCCAATATGGCTCCAGTTCCTTCCTCACCTCCCCGAACATCCGGTAGACCGCCGGGTTCAGGGTGCCCGCAGGGTCGATGGCGTCAATGCACAGGAAAGCGCCTCCGTGCAGGAAGGCCGCATAGGCCTGCTGCCTGATCTGCCACATGGGCTTGCTGACCGTGTGATGTCCTAAGTCAGGGCAGCGGGGAACCATGTATTCGAAGGGCTGGTTGGACGTGATGCCGCGCAGGAATTTACAGTCCACCGCCTGCTCCCGGACATCCGTGTAAAAGTCACCGGCGCTGTAGTCCATCTGCCCAAAAAACGCTGTGCTGAACCCGATGTGATGGCCCATGGCCCATCCGGCGCACTGGATGCTGACTGAAATCCCCGGCCTGGCCTCCTGCGCGGCCTTTTTGATGTCACGGGCGTAGCGGGCCATGGAGTCCTCCTTGAACTTCACATAGCGCCTCCAGGGGAAAGACTCCCAGTCTTCCCTCTCCGGAATCTCAAGTCCGGTCTCTTCCCGGAAAGCCTGTCGGCAGCTGGCGCAATGGCAGGCCCTGCGCCAGAACCCCACCATGTCCACCCAGAACCCCTCGACCAGGTAGGTTCCACAGAGCTCCTTCACCAGGGACAGGAAGTAGTCCCGATAGGGCGAGTTCATGCAGCAGACCCCATACCGCCCGTCATGTCCCGCCCGGTCCCTGGAGCCGCTGCCATCGGATTCCACCACCCGCCAGTCCGGGTGGAGGTCATAGGCCTTCGTGGACCAATGGTTCAGGTATCCGATGGCGCGGATTCCCCTCCGCCTGCACGCCTCCACCGTCTCCCCGAAGATGTCCCTCCTGTCGGTAATCTGATGCCGGTATCCCGTCTTCGAGGGGAACAGGCACAGGCCCAGGCAGTTGGAGCCGTAGATGTAAGCCGTGTCGAAGCCCGCCGTGGCCATGTTGTCCGCATAGGCTTCCGCATCGAAGGATGCCAGCAGGCGTTCGTCCCCGTTGCTGATATGCATGTCCACCAGGCTGCGGAAGCAGCTTTTCTGGTACCACTTCTCTTCCATGCGCAGATCCTCCTTTCCGTGGCGCTATCCCTTCACGCTTCCCACCACGATTCCCTTGATATAGTATTTCTGCAGGAAGGGATAGATGGCCAGCATAGGCAGCGCGGTGATGAAAATCTGGGCGGAGCGGACGGTTTTGTCCGATACCTTCGCCAGGAGCTTCCAGCTCTCCCCCACCCCCAGGTTCAGGTTCGTGGTCAGGCTGCTAGCCTGGTTCACCAGGTTGTACACATAGGTCTGCAGGGGATAGTTCTCCGCGGAATTCATGAATACCATGCCGGAGAAATAGTCGTTCCAGTGGGCCACCGTCACATAAAGCGTAATGGTGGCGATGGAGGGCAGGGATACCGGCAGGATGACCCGCAGCAATATCTGCAGATGCCCGGCCCCATCGATGCGGGCCGATTCCTCCAGCTCCTTTGGGAGGTTCCGGAAGAAGTTCATCATCAGCATGATGTTGCCCGCGCTGACCGCATTGGGGACTATCAGCACCCAGAGGGTATCCAGAAGGTGCAGCTCCTTGTACAGCATATAGGTGGGAATGAGCCCGCCGCCAAAAAGCATGGTGAAAATCAGCAGTCCCACATAGATGCTCCGCCCCCGCAGCCTGGAGGACGGATAGGACAGCGGGTATGCCACCAGGACCGTCATGACCAGATGATAGGGGATTCCGATGGCCAGACGCTTCAGCGACATGGCGAACGCGGCCCAGAACTCCTTCTTCGCCATCACCCACTCATAGGCCGCGGTGGTGAAGTTCACGGGCCAAAGCCCGATGTTTCCGGCGCTGGCTGCCGCGTTATCGCTTAAAGAGATCGCCAGGATGTGGATCATCGGCAGGATACACAGCAGCGCCAGAGCCGCCAGCAGACAATAGTTGAGCACATCAAAGATCATGCCGGAAACGGTACGTTTTTTTACCATAACACTCCTTTTCTCCGGTCCCTCACCACACCCGGTAATCCGAAAACCTATAAGACAGGTAATACGCTGATGTCATCAAAATGGTGCTGAGGATCGACTTGAACAGCCCCACTGCCGTGGACAGCCCGTACTGCATTTCCTTGAGGCCCATGCGGTATACGAAGGTATCGATGATGTCCCCCGTGCTCATGACCTGGCTGTTGTACAGCACCAGCACCTGGTCGAACCCGGCATTTAAGATGCTGCCGATGTTCAGGATGCCCGTCAGCATGATGATCGGCGCCATGGCGGGCAGGCTGATATGGATCACCTGCTTCCAGCGGTTCGCGCCGTCGATGGAGGCCGCCTCGTACAGGCCCGGGTCGATTCCCGTCAATGTGGCCAGATAGACGATGGTGCTCATGCCGAAGTTCTTCCACGTATCGGTGAGGATCAGCGTAAACGGGAACACCCGGGCATTTCCCAGGAAGAATACCGGATCAAAGCCCAGGGCCTTGATCGCCTGGTTGATGATTCCTTCCGAGGGAGAGAGGATAGTGACCAGAATCCCTCCGAACACCACCCAGGAAAGGAAATATGGCGCATAGATGATGGTCTGTACTGTCTTGCGGAATTTCATGGCGCGGATCTCGTTCAGCAGCAGCGATACCACAATGGCCACGGCCATTCCGAATACAATCTTCCCCACCGATATGAACACCGTATTGCGAAAGATATTCACGAAATTCGGCATAGAAAAGAACAGCTTGAAGTTTCCCCAGCCCACCCATTTCTGGTCGCCGAAAAAACCTTTGACCGGAACGAATTTCTGAAAAGCGATCCGCAGCCCTATCAGGGGAATCAGATGGAACACGATAAGGGTAAGGATGCCCGGAATCAGCATGAAATGTAAGGGCAGTTGGTTCTTGAATCTTTGAAAGCTACGTTTTTTCTTCCTCCGCATATATTTCCTCCTAAGAGATCGGAAGAGCACACGTCTGAATTCCAGTCACGCCAATATCTCGTATGC
>CAMTBF010000030.1 GCA_947068385.1 uncultured Lachnospiraceae bacterium | reverse complement strand
AAAGACAAGATGGATATCGCAATTCAGAGAGCGAAGCGGCAATACGAGTCATATAATAACGAGGCACCATCGAAAAGATGTCCGGCTACAAGAGTGTATGAACTGGTTGGGGAATTGAGAAAATATCTTTAGTCGTGTATGTAATTTTATGAAATATTTTTAGCCCTAACTTGACAAGAGAGGATTCCATTATCAAAATTTTTATAAAATATGGTAATGAGCCGATAAGCTCCCCCAGAAGGATACCCCCATGGAACAAAGAATCGGCGAAAAGATAGCCGCCTTACGAAAAGCAAAAAACATCACACAGGCCCAGCTTGCGGAGTACCTGTTCCTGGTGCCCCAGACCGTCTCCAAATGGGAGGCTGGCAACGGCACCCCGGACATCTCCCTGCTGCCCAGGATTGCGGACTTCTTCGGCATAAGCCTGGACGACCTCTTCGGCAGATCGTCGCTGGAGCATGCAAAAGACCTGGTGCTGAGGTATTCGGTCCTAAGGGACGACCACTGCTTCCAGGAAGCCCTTTCCTGCCTCCAGTCCCAGCTGCAGGCCGTGGACGCCGCCCTGAAGCTGGAGATGAGGGATCCGGAGGAGCTGGCCCGGGAAAGAACCGAACTGGAGGCCTACAAAATGCACCTGCTCCTGCAGCAGAGCCGTGAGTCCGCCGGGAGGGCGCTGGAAATCGCGGAGGAAGTGGCCGGAAGGACAGGGGACATGCGCTTCCGCCTCCAGAGGGTACAGCTGAAGATAGAGCAGGGGCAGGGACGGGACATCCTGCTGGAGTGCCAGGCCCAGTTTCGGGCGGAGCCCTGTCTGGACACGCTGCGCCTTTATTTCGAGGCGCTATTGCTCCTGGGGCGGGGCGGGAAGGTTCTGGAGCTTCGCGGAACGGACCTTGCCGTGCAGGAGCTGATGACGCCGCCCTGCGCCGATGCTGCGGCCATCTGGCTGCAGTGCGCCCGGGCGGCCGCGGAGGCGGAGGACGTGGAGGCCATGGAATCCTACGAGGAGGCCATCTGCCAGTGCCGCGCCCGGGAGACGGAATACTATTTCCTCTTGCTGCTGGCTGAGCTGTACAGCAGGAAGGGCATGGAGGAAAAATGTGAGGCATTGAAGCCGCGCCTGCTTGCCCTTTTGCCCCAGGTGAACGACAACCCCTACGCCATCGCAAGATGCCGCCAGGCCATCGATGCCCTCTGACGCAACGCTCCGTAGTATTTTCCCCAATTCCTGATTGCTGGACTGCGCCGCCCTGCCGCGGTACACTCTGACCAGGGCCCAGGGCAGCCGCGTTTAAAAAGGCATTGGCCGCTCTGCCCCCGGGCCCGGGGAAGGAGCGAAGAAAATGGAAGTAAATCTCAAACCACATCGTATGTATCATTACCTGTTCAGAAGAAAAGGGATTTGCCTGCTGCTTTTCGGGCTGCTGCTGTTGTCGGAAGCCTGCGGGAGCCTGTTCTCCCTGGTCATGAGCGCCCTGGTGGGCTGCGCGGGCAGGAGCGCTGAGGAGCTGCGGAATACGCTCCTGGCAAGCGTCCTCTTCGTGGCAGCCACGGTCTCCCTGGAGCTGTCCTACCGTTATGTGAAGACAGGGATGCTGGCGGATGCCAGATACCGGCTGAAGAAGAATCTCTTTGCGGGCATCATGAACCGGGGCGTGGCCGAATTTGAGGCCGCAGGCAGCGCGGAATACATCAATGAGCTGAACAACAACGTGAACCTCTTTGAATCCGTCTATTTCGGGAACCTGCTCTCCGCGCTGGAAAACCTAGTGGGCTTCGGCGCGGCAGCCGTGATCTGCATCATGATACAGCCTGCCATGCTGGCGCTGATGGTCCTGCTGGCCTTCATCGCCAGGGGCGTGAGCCGGATGACGTCCGGCCCTCTGGAAAAAAGCATGAAAGGCCAGGTGGAGAGCGCCGAGGCCTATGTGAGGGAGATAGGGGACGATTTCGGAGGATTCCGTCCGATCCGCGCCTATGGGGTGCTGCCCTGTATCCTGAAAAAGCATGACAGGAGGAATCTGGAGGCGGAGGGCGCGAAGCGCAGGAGCACGAACTGCAGGATCCTGTGCGCGGGGGCAGGAGAGCTCACCGGCCTGCTGTCCACCGTGGCGGTCATGGCGCTGGCAGCCTATTTTTCCCTAAAGGGGATGTTCTCCGCCGGCCTGGTGATCGCCTTCGGGCATCTGATAGGCCATATTGTGTCCCCCATCAACAGCATTCCGGCCATCATCGCAGACTTCGCCGCCGCGAAGCCGCTGGCTTCCCGGTTCGGCGCGCTGCTCGTGCAGACGGAGGAGAACGGCGCGGAAGAGCTTTCCGATTTCCGCCAGGCGATCGATCTGGAGAACCTCACCTTTGGCTATGAGGGGAGCAGGGAGCTCTTCCAGGGCCTTTCTTTCCGCTTCGAGGCCGGAAAGCGCTATCTGGTGACCGGGAGCAGCGGAAGCGGGAAGAGCACTCTGCTCTCCCTGCTGTCAGGCTTCTATCCCGGTTACGGCGGCTCCATCCGCATGGACGGCAGGGAGCTGCGGGAGATAAAGAGGGATTCCTTAAGCGCCCTGATAGGGACGGTGTCCCAGGAGCCCTTTTTCTTCCAGGACACGATCCGGAACAATATCACCCTGTATGACGAAAGCTACAGGACACCCGATATCGAAGCGGCCATGGAACAGGCAGGGCTCAAGGGCTTTCTGGCAGCCCTCCCCCAGGGGCTCGCTACTGTCATCACGGAGAACGGGAAGAACCTTTCCGGCGGGGAGAGGCAGCGCCTCAGCCTTGCCAGGGCCCTTCTGCGGGGGAGCCGGATTCTGCTGCTGGACGAGTTCACCGCCAATCTAGACAGGGCCACGGCAGAGGAGATCGAGGAGGAGCTGGCCGGGCGGACGGACTGTCTGACGATCGCCGTCACCCACCATCTGGGGCCGGATGCCCTGAATAGATATGACGGGCAGCTGATTCTGGGCGCCAGCCTGGAGCGCCAGGCGTGAAAGCGTAAATAAAACAGTTGTCTTTTGCCGGAGAATTGTATATAATAATGGAAGCAGTCCCCGCAGCGGCGTCATGCTGCCGGAGCTGCTTCGAAAGGAGAAGTGGGACGACGATGTCTGCGATAGAAGAAATCATACGCAGCGCCAGGGAGGCGGGGGCCAGCGATGTGCATCTGGCCGCGGGGATGCCCCCGAAGATGCGGATCGGCGGGGAGCTTTTTTCCATGAACTGTTCCAGGCCTACGGCGGCGGATATGCTGGATATCCTGATAGGCGTCATGCCGGAGGCCCTGCGGGACAGGTTCGAGGAGAAGGGGGAGCAAGCGTTTTCCTTCACCCTGCCCCAGGGAGGGCGCTGCCGGGCCAATGCATACAAGCAGAAGGGCACCGTGGCGCTGGCGGTACGCCTGATAGACGGGGAGATTCCCCTGCCGGAGGAGATGGGCATACCGGAGCCCATGGCAGAGCTGTACCGGAAGGAGAGCGGCCTGGTGCTGGTGGCAGGGCCTTCCGGCAGCGGCAGGTCCACCACGCTGGCATCCATCATCAATCAGGTCAACGACAGCAGGGAGTCCCTGGTCATCACGCTGGAGAGCCCGGTGGAGTATCTGCATCCGTATAAGAGGTCCATCGTCAACCAGCGGGAGATCGGCCTGGACAGCATGGACTATGCCGATGGGATTCAGGCCGCCGTGCGCCAGGACGCGGACGTCATCATGGTGGGAGAGCTGCGGGATGCCCGCAGCGTGTCCGCCGCGGTGTCCGCCGCGGAGACGGGGCATCTGGTGTTCGCGGCCATGGACGCGGCCGGCGCGGCGGATGCCATCGAGGACATCCTGGACATGTTCCCGCCCCACAGGCAGGAGCGCATGCGCGCCCGGCTGGCCGGCGTCCTGGAGGCTGTGCTGTTCCAGCAGCTGCATCCCGCAGCGGACGGAGACGGCAGGGAGGCGGTGTTCGAGCTTCTGCTCACGGACGAAAAGGTGCGCGGCCATATCCGCGCGGACAGGATTTCCGCGCTTTCCGGCGCGGTACAGCTATTCTCATGAATCTATTCTGTCGGGTGCAGGCGGCATGCACCCGGCGGATGCTACAAAAGTCGGTATTTTCCAGAAATACAGCAGAGAAGCATTTCCCGATTTTCTATTTTGTCACAAATATGTCTTTCCGGATCGGTACATATTTCACGGACTTTCACGGGCAGTGGGCCAGGAAAAATTGAAGAAGACAGCGGCGGCCACAGGGAGGGCCGCAGGGCTGGGACAGGAGGTATTTTATGTACAGCGCGGTTTATTCCGGTGCGCTCCACGGGGTCTGTGCCTATATGGTCTCCGTGGAGGTTGACATCGCCAGGGGGCTTCCGGCTTTTTTCATGGTGGGGTCCCTGAGCACGGAGGTGCGGGAGTCCAGGGAGCGGGTGACGGTGGCCCTGAAGAATGTGGGCCTAAACCTGCCGCCATGCCGCATTACCGTCAATTTATCTCCGGCAGACAGGAGAAAGGAGGGTACTGCCTTTGACCTGCCCATCGCGGTGGGGATGCTGGAGGCCATGGAGCTGGTTCCGGCCGGTGCGGCGCAGGGCCTTCTGTTCCTGGGAGAGCTGGGGCTGAACGGAGAGCTGAAGAAGGCCAGGGGCGTGCTGCCCATCGTGCGGGCCGCGGCGGCAGAGGGCATCCGGGAATGCATCGTCCCTAAGGCGAACGCCAGGGAGGGAGCGGTGATTCCCGGCATCCGGGTCAGGGGGGCGGGGAACATCCTGGAGATCATGCAGTTCCTCATGGCCCGGGGGGCGGAGCGGGACAGGCTGCTGCCCCAGACCTTCGTGGACACGGAGGGCCTGTTCGCGGAGGCGGAGCGGGATGGCGGCGGGCTTCAGGGGAGGCCTGACTTTGCCGAGGTGACGGGACAGGAGACGGCCAGGCGGGCAGCGGAGATCGCTGCCGCGGGGTTCCACAACCTGCTGATGGTAGGGCCGCCGGGAGCGGGGAAATCCATGATCGCCAGGCGGATCCCCGGCATCCTGCCGCCGCTGACGCTGGAGGAGAGCCTGGAGGTGACCAGCGTGGTCAGCGTGGCAGGGCTGCTGGAGGAGGGGGAGGCGCTGGTGACGGGACGGCCCTTCCGCAGCCCCCACCACACCATCTCCCAGGCGGCGCTCATCGGCGGCAGCACGGTGCCGAAGCCCGGGATGATCTCCCTGGCCCACAGGGGCGTGCTGTTTTTGGACGAGCTGCCGGAGTTCCAGCGGGGCTCCCTGGATGCCCTGCGCCAGCCTCTGGAGGAGCGCCGGGTGACCATCTCCCGGGTCAGCGGGAACGTGACATACCCCAGCGACTTCATGCTGGTGTGCGCCATGAACCCCTGCCCCTGCGGCTATTACCCGGACACGGCGCGCTGCAGCTGCACAAGGCCCCAGGTGCACAGATACATGGGAAAGGTGTCCGGCCCCATCCTGGATCGGATCGACCTGTGCGTGGAGCTTGCTCCCGTGGACTATGACAGCCTGAAGAGCAGGGCCAAGGCCGAATCCAGCGCGGAGATCCGGGGGCGGGTGGAGCGGGCCAGGCGGATCCAGAGGGAGAGGTTCCGGGGCACGCCGTACCGCTTCAACGGGGACATCGAGGTGTCGGCCATGGAGCGGTACTGCGGGCTGGGGGAGGAGCAGCAGCGTTGCATGGAGCGGCTCTATGCCTCCCTGCAGCTCTCCGCCAGGGCCTATCACCGCATCCTGCGGGTGGCCCGAACCATAGCGGATCTGGAGGGAGAGGAGGGGATCGGGACGCCCCATCTGATGGAGGCCTCCTTCTACCGGCCCTCCACGGAATACTGGGGACATTGACGGGAAAGTCGGAAATATGCCAGAGAAAGGCCGGAAAAAGACCGGGAACAGGCCAGAGGCAGAACGGCGCACCCGCGCGATGGAACAGGAGCGCCGTGCCCGGCAGAAAGGAAAACGATATGAACCGGAATGAGTGGAAAGAACGGGAAGCGGTCTATGCCTGCTGGCTGTGCAACTTCCCGGATATGGGAAACAAACAGCTGCACAGGCTCACGGAGCTCTGCGGCGGGCCGGAGGCGGCCTACCTGGCGGACAAGGAGAAATGGGGCCAAGTGCTGAACCCCAGGCAGGTGCAGAGCCTTGCCCGGTATACCGCCGCCTGGAAGCCGGAGGCGGAATACCGCAAAATGAAAGAGCAGGGCATCCGCCTGGTGACCATGGGGGACGAGGGCTACCCCAGACGGCTGAAAGACATTCCTGACGCACCCTACGGCCTGTTCGTCCGGGGAAGGCTGCAGGCGGACGACGCCCCGGCGGTGGCGGTGATCGGCGCCAGGGAATGCTCCGAGTACGGCAGATATGTGGCGAAGTGCCTGGGGGCCACTTTGGGGCGGCGGGGCATAACCGTGGTCAGCGGCATGGCCAGGGGCATCGACGGCATCAGCCAGGAGGCGGCCCTGGAGGCGGGCGGCAATTCCATCGGGGTGCTGGGCTCCGGCGTGGACGTCTGCTATCCGGCCCAGAACAGGCCGATTTACGAGAGGCTGATAAGGACAGGGGCAGTGCTCTCCACCTATCCCCTGGGGATGCCCGCCCTCCCCCGGAATTTCCCGCCCAGGAACCGCATCGTCAGCGGCCTGGCCGATGCGGTCGTAGTCGTGGAGGCCAGGGCAAAGAGCGGGACGCTGATCACCGTGGACATGGCACTGGAGCAGGGCAGGGAGGTGTACATCGTCCCGGGCCGGGTGACGGACAGGCTGAGCGACGGCTGCAACCGTCTGGTGAAGCAGGGGGCCGGGATCGTGCTGAGCCCCGAGAGCTTCCTGGAGGAGATCTGGCAGCTCTGGGAGAGGGGGAGAAAGGGGACGGCTGCAGGCCGGCAGGGAGGGCTGGCTGTTCCGAAAGCGCCAGAAGCCCCGGAAGCAGGTGTCGTTCCGGAAGCCGATGCCGTTTTGGAGGAGAGCCGGACCGCGGGGCTTCCGGAGGAGCTGGCGCAGGTCGCAGGCGTGCTGGATTTCGATCCCAAGTCCCCGGAAGAAATCTGTCAGCACTTGTCAGAGAAATCTCCGCAGGGCCAATACCCGGAGAAGCAGATCGTCTCCTGCCTGATGCAGCTATGCATGGAGGGCCTTGCAGTCCAGGTGAGCCCCGGGCGCTTCTGCTGCAGGAGGGGCTGAGGGCAGCGGCCCGAACCGTCCGGCCGTCCCCTGGCTGCCGGGAAGCCGGGGAGCCTGGCCGGGAAGGATGTGGCTAAGGGTTGCTTTTTCAGGTGGTTTCGTTTATATTAGAGAGTATGGAAAACGCCGTTAGAATCTTATAGCTTGAAAGGGGAGGCTGCCATGCACAGGGAGAAGACGAGAGTAGTACAGATAGGCGACAGGAAGATAGGGGGAGGCAATCCGATCCTGATCCAGTCCATGACCAACACCAGGACCCAGGACGTGGCCGCCACCGTGGCCCAGATTCTGGCGCTGGAGCAGGCGGGCTGCGAAATCGTGCGCTGCACGGTGCCGGACATGGAGGCCGCCGCAGCCCTCGCACAGATCAAGAAGCAGATACACATCCCGTTGGTCGCGGACATCCACTTCGACTTCCGCATGGCCATCGCCGCCATGGAGAACGGGGCGGACAAAATCCGCATCAACCCGGGCAACATCGGCGGCCCCGACAAAGTGCAGGCCGTGGTGGACACGGCGAAGGAGCGAGGCATCCCCATCCGCGTGGGGGTCAACAGCGGCTCCCTGGAGAAGGGGCTGATAGAAAAATACGGCGGCGTCACCGCGGAGGGCATCGTGGAGAGCGCCCTGGACAAGGTGAGCATGATAGAGAGGTTTGACTATCAAAATATAGTCATAAGCATCAAATCCTCCGATGTGCTCATGTGCGTGAAGGCCCATGAGCTGCTGGCGGCCCGGACATACTATCCCCTCCATGTGGGGATCACCGAGGCCGGGACTGTGTGGAGCGGCAATATCAAGTCCTCCGTCGGCTTAGGCCTGATCCTGCACCAGGGCATCGGCGATACCGTCCGGGTGTCCCTGACAGGGGATCCTGTGGAGGAGATCAGGTCGGCGAAGCTGATCCTGAGGACGCTGGGCCTGCGGGGAGGCGGCATCGAGGTGGTGTCCTGCCCTACCTGCGGCAGGACCCGGATTGACCTGATCGGCCTGGCGGCCAGGGTGGAGCGGCTGGTGGCGGACTATCCTCTGGACATCAAGGTGGCCGTCATGGGCTGTGCGGTGAACGGCCCCGGGGAGGCCAGGGAGGCCGACCTGGGAGTGGCAGGCGGAGCGGGCGAGGGGCTCCTGTTCAAAAAGGGGGAGATCCTGCGCAAGGTGCCCGAGGAGCAGCTATTGGACGCGTTAAAGGAAGAGCTGGATAACTGGAAATGATGACGAAAGCGAAACCATTCTTTGAAGTATTCCCCACCCTGGAGCTGAAGGGGACTTTGCACGACAAGCTGGAGCAGACGGCGGTGGAGCGGGTGTCCGCCACGAAACAGAAGGACAGGCTCTCCGTCTATCTGTTCAGCACCAGGCTGCTGCCCAAAGAGGACATCTGGGCGGCGGAGAAGGCAATCAAATCCCAGCTTTTTCCCCATGCCTTTTTGACAGTGCGGATATTCGAGCGCTTCGAGCTCTCCGCCCAGTACACCCCGGAGAACCTGATGGAGGCCTACCGGGAGAGCATCCTGGCGGAGCTGAAAGAATACAGCCATGTGGAGTACAATGCGTTCCGCACGGCGCAGATCACCTATCCGGAGTCCGGGCGGATCCGGCTGACCATTGACGACACGGTGCTGAACCACAGCAAGGAGCCGGAGCTGATCCGGGTGCTGGAGAAGATACTGGTGGAGCGCTGCGGCCTGGCGGCAGGCGTGGAGGTGAGCTACAGAGAGGCGGCGTCCGGCAGGTTTGCCGAGGATGACGAGTTGCGGCTCCAGATGAAGGTCAACGAGATCTTCCTGCGGGCAAAGGCCTGCGGGGCCGGGAATGGGGACGGGGCCCAAGGGCAGACGGCCCCGGGCGGCGGATTCGCGGGCGGCCGGGGAGGCGCAGGCGGGAACCGCCGGGGGACAAAGGGCGATGCCAGGGCCGGCGGATCCCCGGGCGCAGATGCCGTGAAGGGCAATGGCTTCATGCCCGGAGAGAGGAGCGCCAACGGCGGAAACGGATTCGGTGGGGGAGCGGACGCTGCGGGAGCCCCTGGAGACGGTGCGGGCAGCGGGACGGCCGGAGGCTTCCGGGGAAATGGAAAAAAGGCATTCCAGGGCGATTTCAAACGGGGCGAGTTCCGCAGAGGCGACCGTCCCCTGAAACAGTCCGACAACCCCGACGTGATATACGGAAAGGACTTCGAGGAGGAGCCCATCCCCATCGACGAGATCATCGGCGAGGTGGGGGACGTGACCATCCGGGGAAAGGTCCTGAAGACGGACAGCCGTGAGATCAGGAACGAGAGGACGATAGTCATGTTCGACGTGACGGACTTCACGGACACCATGACCGTGAAGCTCTTCACCAAGACGGAATTCGTGAAGGAGCTTCTGGGGAGCCTGAAGCCCGGCACCTTCGTAAAGCTCAAGGGCGTGGCCACCTTGGACAAATTCGACCATGAGCTCACCATCGGTTCCCTCACCGGCATCAAGAAGATACCGAATTTCGTCACGGTCCGCTCCGACACTGCCGCCCACAAGCGGGTGGAGCTGCACTGCCATACCAAGATGAGCGACTTCGACGGCGTCTCCGAGGCCAAGGACATCGTGAAACGGGCGCACAAATGGGGCCACCGGGCCATCGCCATCACGGATCACGGCGTGGTGCAGGGCTTCACGGACGCCTACCATGTATGGCAGGATCTGTGGAAGGAGGAATGCGGGAAATGCAAGGACGAGGGGAAGGCCCCTCCGGACAAGCAGGACTTCTTCAAGATTATCTACGGCGTGGAGGCCTATCTGGTGGACGATTTGAAGGAAATCGTCACCGGGGACAAGGGCGGCACGTTGGAAGACGATTTTGTGGTATTCGACATCGAGACCACGGGCTTCTCCCCGGTGAACAACCGGATTATCGAAATCGGCGCGGTAAAGGTCTGCGGCGGCCAGGTGACGGAGCGGTTCTCTACCTTTGTGAACCCACAGGTGCCCATCCCCTTTGAGATAGAGAAATTGACCAGCATCCGGGACGACATGGTGACGGACGCTCCCCTGATCGAGGAGGTGCTGCCCCGGTTCCTGGAATTCTGCCAGGGCTGTAGCCTGGTGGCACACAACGCGGGCTTCGACATGAGCTTCATGCTGGAGAATGCCAGGAGGCAGGGCCTCCCCATGGAGCATGCCTATATCGACACGGTAGGCATCGCCAGGGTGCTGCTGCCGAACCAGGCCAAGCACACCCTGGACGCGGTGGCGAAGACCCTGAACATCTCCCTGGAGAACCATCACCGGGCGGTGGACGATGCGGAGTGCACGGCGTGGATCTTCGTGAAGCTCATCCAGATGCTGGAGGAAAAGGACATCCACACATTGGCGCAGCTAAACGCCCTGGGAGCCGCCAGCGCGGATCTGGTGAAGAAAGCGCCCACCTACCATGCCATCATTTTGGCCAAGAACGACCTGGGCCGCATCAACCTCTACCGGCTGGTGACGGAGTCCCACCTGACCTATTACGCCAGTCGGCACCCCAGGATACCAAAGAGCCTGATCCAGAAGTACAGGGAGGGGCTCATCTTGGGCAGCGCCTGTGAGGCCGGGGAGCTCTACCGGGCCCTGCTGGACGGCCAGAGCGACATGCAGATCGCCAGGATAGTGAACTTTTATGACTATCTGGAGATCCAGCCCACGGGCAACAACAAATTCATGATAAAGTCCGACCGGATACGGAATATCGATTCCATGGAGGACATCCAGGAGATGAACCGGCGGGTGGTGAAGCTGGGCGAGCAGTTCCACAAGCCCGTGGTGGGCACCTGCGACGTGCATTTCTTAGATCCCGAGGACGAGGTCTACCGCCGCATCATCATGGCGGGCAGGGGCTTCGAGGACGCTGACGAGCAGGCGCCCCTGTTCCTGCACACCACGGAGGAGATGCTGGAGGAATTCGACTATCTGGGGAGCGACAAGGCCTATGAGGTCGTAGTAAAAAACACCAACATGATAGCAGACATGGTGGAGCAGATCGCTCCGGTGCGGCCGGACAAATGCGCCCCCGTCATCGAGGACAGCGACAAGACATTGACCAAGATCTGCTATGACAAGGCCCATGAGATCTACGGGCCGGAACTGCCCGAGATCGTGGAGGCCCGACTGGAAAAGGAGCTGCATTCCATCATCACCAACGGCTTCGCGGTGATGTACATCATAGCGCAGAAATTAGTGTGGAAATCCGTGGAGGACGGATACCTGGTGGGCTCCCGGGGAAGCGTGGGAAGCTCCTTCGTGGCCACCATGGCCGGAATCACGGAGATCAACCCCCTAAGCCCCCACTATTACTGCAGCAAATGCCACTATGTGGACTTCGAGGAGGAGGACGTGAAGGCCTACGCCGGAAAGGCAGGGGTGGACATGCCGGATAAGTTCTGCCCTGTCTGCGGGGAGCTGCTCCACAAGGACGGCTTCGACATCCCCTTCGAGACCTTCCTGGGCTTCAAGGGGGACAAGGAGCCGGACATCGACCTGAACTTCTCCGGGGAGTACCAGTCCAAGGCCCACAAGTACACGGAGGTCATCTTCGGCGCGGGGCAGACCTTCCGGGCGGGCACCATCGCCACCCTGGCGGACAAGACTGCTTTCGGCTATGTGAAGAATTACTTCGAGGAGAGGAACAGGCACAGGCGAAAGAGCGAGATGGAGCGGCTGGCCATGGGGGTGGCAGGGGTCAGGCGCAGCACCGGCCAGCATCCCGGCGGCATCGTGGTGCTGCCCTTCGGCCAGGACATCAACTCCTTCACCCCGGTGCAGCACCCGGCCAACGACATGGACACGGATATCGTCACCACGCATTTTGATTATCACTCTATCGACCACAACCTGCTGAAGCTGGACATCCTGGGACACGATGATCCCACCATGATCCGCATGCTCCAGGACTTGACTGGCGTGGATCCCCTGACAATCCCGCTGGACGGGCAGGACGTGATGAGCCTGTTCCAGAGCACGCAGGCGCTGGGAATCACGCCGGAGCAGATCGGCGGGACGAAGCTTGGATGCCTTGGCATTCCGGAGTTCGGCACCGACTTTGCCATGAACATGGTAATCGAGGCAAAACCCGAATCCTTCTCGGATCTGGTGCGGATTTCAGGGCTTTCCCACGGCACTAATGTGTGGGTGGGAAATGCCCAGGATCTGATAAGGGAGGGCACGGCGACGATTTCCACCTGTGTGTGTACCCGCGATGACATCATGACCTATCTGATCAATAAGGGAGTGGAGCCGGAGAAGTCCTTTAAGATCATGGAGGCTGTGCGGAAGGGCATGGTGGCAAAGGGAAAGACGCCGGCGGAGCAGTGGAAGGCATGGAAGGAGGATATGACGGCCCACGATGTGCCGGACTGGTATATCAGATCCTGCGAGAAAATCGAATATATGTTCCCTAAGGCCCACGCGGCGGCCTACGTCATGATGGCCTGGAGAATCGGCTACTGCAAGGTGCACTATCCCCTGGCCTACTACGGGGCTTACTTCAGCATCCGGGCCAAGGCCTTCTCCTATGAGCTGATGTGCCAGGGAAAGGCCCGCCTGGAGGCCAATATGGCGGACTACAAACGTAGGATGGATGCCGCCGCGGACAAGGAGCCTGGGGCGGTTCCCCTCACCAACAGAGAGGAGGGGGCCTACGGCGACATGCGCATCGTCCAGGAGATGTATGAGAGGGGCTACGAATTCACCCCCATCGACATCTTCACGGCCCAGTCCAGGTCCTTCCAGATAGTGGACGGCAAGCTCATGCCCTCCTTAAACAGCATAGAAGGCCTGGGGGACAAGGCGGCGGACGCCATCGTGGAGGCGGTGAAGGACGGGCCCTTCCTGTCCAAGGACGATTTCAGGGAGCGGACCAAGGTGTCCAAGACCATGGTGGACCTGATGGATTCCCTGAACCTGCTGGGGAGCCTGCCGGAGTCCAATCAGTTGAGCCTGTTTGACTTTTAGGGCGGAGCGGCAAGAGGGATGGCGGGTGGAACGATTCAGGGAAACAATTTGTGGGTATAATGGAAAGTGCCTCTTATAGTAGTGTCATCTCTTATAGAAGAGGGGGATTGTTATGGTATTATCGTTGAAAAATATAGGGAAATTAGCGGAAACCCAGATTGCAATAGATGGTATAACGGTGATTGCAGGGGAAAACGATACAGGGAAAAGTACGGTGGGGAAGGCGCTTTTCGCGGTTTTCAACAGCTTTTATGACTTGGATGGGCAGGTGCGGTCTGAGCAGATTCTTGGTGTGGAGAGGCAGGTTTCTTTCCTGTATGACATCAGAATCAGAGACAGGCTTGCTCATGGAGCGGACGACATCACGGAGGTAGCCAGAGACATTGTTGCCCGGAGAGATTCGCATCGCAAAGATCTGCATGGCATCGAGAAAAGAATTCTTGAGCTTACTTTGCGGGATGAGCATTCCGAAATCGGGGATGCCCCTGATATAGTGGAAATGATTGGACTGCGCAGTGGTGAGATTGCGAGAAAAGTGCAGGAAATATTGAACATACCGGATGAGGAAATACGGAAGGCCATTGTAGAAAAGAAACTGGATTCAGAATTCAATCATCAGGTCACGAATCTTTATTCAAATCAAAAAGGAGAAATCAGACTGCAGATTGGAGATAAATACGTAGCCATATCGGTAGAGAATAATAATGTTACAGACATAAAAGGAAGCGTTAATCTCCCTATGGAAGCGGTTTATATTGACGACCCATTGATATTGGATGCTTTTACGCCATCCAATTTTCGCTATCAACCGGATGCTCCCAGCCACAGGGAACACTTACGGGAAAAGCTTTTTCACGACAATAGGAATGTATATATAGAAAAAATCATCCGGATCAAAAAATTCGAGAATATATACAGGAAGATCTCTTCTGTCTGCGGCGGGGAAATAGTTGAGAAAAAGTGAAAGCGTATCTGCAGAGAGGCGCGCGTCCGCTGCCCGGGTTTCG
>CAMTBF010000029.1 GCA_947068385.1 uncultured Lachnospiraceae bacterium | reverse complement strand
ATACAAAAACAGAATCCTCGCCAAGCAAGAATCCTGTTTTCCGCAGTCGTTTTCCGTATGGACCTCAGATGTCGAAGCTGCCGGAGACTTCGCCGTTCATCACATAGTAGACCTTGTTCTCCTCCGGCTTCACGTACATGTCTACGCTCTCCAGCTCGCCCACCTTGCGCTTCAGGTCGTATTTCCATACGTCCTTGGCGATCTTCAGCAAGTCTTCCTGTGAGTAGGACCTGCCTGCGTACTGGACGTGGAGGACGCTCTCCACCGCCTTCTTTGCCGTGGCCTTGGGGGCCGTCTTCTTTGCGGCGGATTTCGTGGCCTTGGGGGCCTCCTCCACCGGCGCCTCCGCCTTGGCCGCCTTCGCCGCCTTTGTAGCCC
Source organism: uncultured Lachnospiraceae bacterium (assembly GCA_947068385.1). GTDB lineage: Bacteria > Bacillota > Clostridia > Lachnospirales > Lachnospiraceae > Acetatifactor. The sequence continues at coordinate 13,816 of CAMTBF010000029.1, read as the reverse complement.
TGGCCGCGGTCTTCTTCGCGGGAGCCTTCTTGGGCTGCTCCGCCTGGGGCTCTGTCGCCTTGGTTTCTGCTATTTCTTCTGTCTTTATCTCTTCTGCCTTGGGTTCGATAGCTTCCGCCACTACTGTTTCCGTAGTCTTTGCTGCAGTTTTCGTCGATCTTCTTCCTGCCATGATTGTCCACTTCCTTTCTCTCATATCTATGTTCCGTTAATGAATTTATGAAAACAGGCATGAAACGGCGCTCCGTCCCGCCTGCCCTGCTGTATTGTATTCCTTTTTGCCAGAAAAGTCAACTATATAGTGTTCATTTTTCTCCGGCACGCCTGTCCCGGCTCCGTGACACTGCTGAATATTCCGGGGAAACGGCCCGGGGATCGTGCAGAAATCCGCGGCTCCCCTCCGGCCCATGATGTCAGGCCTGTGGTATTTGTGCAGGATATCCATATTTTTCCCGCCTCTGCGCACAGAATCGCCAAATGGCGGGAGGCCGCGCGTCTGCCTTTACCCCGCCAGCCCGAAGTACAGCAGCACCACCGCCCCCAGCGCGATGCGGTACCAGCCGAAGACCTTGAAGTCATGCTTCTTGATGTATCCCATCAGGAACCGGAGCACGAACAGGGACACGATGAAGGACACCACTGTCCCCACGATCAGCAGCGTCAGCTCCATGGAGGTGAACGCGAAGCCGAACTTCACCACCTTCAGGAGGCTGGCCCCGAACATCACCGGGATGGCCAGGAAGAAGGTGTACTCTGCCGCCACCGTCCTGGACACGCCGATCAGCAGCGCGCCCACGATCGTAGCGCCGGAGCGGGAGGTGCCGGGGAACACGGCGGCGATCAGCTGGAACACGCCGATGAGGAAGGCGGTCTGGAAGGTGATCTGGGAGAGCCTGCGTATCCTGGGCTTCCTCCCCTTGTTCCAGCTCTCCACCAGGATGAAGGCCACGCCGAACACGATCAGGGCGATCGCCACGCTGGTGGGGTTATAGAACAGCTCGTCGAACACGTCGTCGAAGAGGATGCCTATCACCGCCGCCGGCACGCAGGACACCAGGATCTTGAACCACAGGATCCAGATGTCCTTCTTGAAGTAGGACATGACGCCGGTCTCCCCTGTCTCCTCCCGCTCCCTCCTGGTCAGGGCGAAGGGCCAGATCTGGCCCCAGAACAGCACCACCACCGCCAGGATGGCCCCCAGCTGGATGACCACGTCGAACATGCCGAAGAACTCCTCGCTGACGCCTATGCCGTCCTCGAGCGGCCGGAAGGGCATCAGGCTCTCCACCAGGATCAGGTGCCCCGTGCTGCTGATGGGCAGCCACTCCGTGATGCCCTCCACAATGCCGTAGACGATCGCTTTGATGATTTCAATGAACTGTTCCATCTTCACTCTCCATTCTTTCTTTTAATCGCTTCCTGTGCGCCAAGCGCTCATTTCTCCAAAAAAGCCAGCAGCTCCCGATAGCATCCTGCCGCGTCCCGGTAGCCCTGGCGGTAGAGGGCCCGCAGCTTCTTCGCGTCCTTCTCCACCCGCCCCACGCCGCTTGCCGCCTTTGGGCGGATGACGAAGGCCTGGCCGCTTTTGCGCAGCCTCTCCACATAGGCCACCTGTTCCCTGTAGCGGGCGTCCCTGTGGGCCATCAGCTCCGCCACTTTGGGGTACCGCCGGTACCTGGCCCGCAGCAGCCAGAGCATGTAGCCTTTGACCCGCCGCCTCACGAAAGTCCTCTCCTTGGTCATGACCACCACGTTCTTCCGGTTCCCGTCCAGGACGGACCTCTGGATGGGGATGGAGTCGCTCAAGCCTCCGTCCAGGTAGAGCCCGCCGCCGATCCCCACGTTCCGGGACACCAGGGGCAGGGAGGCGGAGGCCCGGATCTTCACGATGTCCTTTCTCATGTCCCGTATCCGGAAATACACCGGCTTCCCGGTGGCGATGTCCGTGGCCACGCTGTAGGCCTTTCCCCGGTACTGTTCGAATGTCCTGTAGTCATAGGGGTTCAGCTGCTCCGGCACCAGCCGGTAGTTCATGTCCGCATTGAACAGGTCTCCCGTGGTCAGCAGGCTCCACAGGCTGCAGTACCTTTTGTCGTCCAGGTAGTCTATGCACACGTCCCTGGCCCGGCCCCGCTGCTTCGAGAGATAGCTGCACATGCTGCAGGCCCCCGCGGACACGCCGTACACGCTGGAAAATTCTATGCCCTTATCCAGGAAAAAATCGATCACCCCGGCGGTGTAGAGCCCTTTCATGCCGCCGCCCTCCAATATCAGTCCCGCCTGATACATGAGCATCCCGCCTTTCTGACAGTTCCGTCATTTTTATTCCTTTGCAGGCCTCCTGCCCCTAGCGGTAGGTCTCCTCCACGAACCGCCGCAGGGCCTTCAGCGACCGCTCCACCTTTTCCGTGGCGATGCAGTAGGCCATGCGGAAATATCCCGGCGCGCCGAAGGTGTCCCCGGGCACCAGCACCAGGTCGTAGGCCAGCGCCTTGCGGCAGAACGCCTTGGCGTCCTCCTCCAGGGCCTTGGGGAAGATGTAGAAGGTCCCGCCGGGCTTCACGCAGGAAAAGCCCAGGTCCACCAGCTCCTTGTAGAGGATCTCCATGTTGGTCTCATAGACGCCTAAGTCCGCCGTCTTGTCCAGCACCTTGGCCACGGCAAGCTGGATGATGGACGGCGGGCAGTTGTGCCCGGTGCCCCTGGAGATCTGGCCGCACATGTACACCATGGTCTCCGCGTCCCTGCATCTGGGGTTCACCGCCACATAGCCGATGCGCTCCCCGGGGATGGACAGGGACTTGGAGAAGGAATAGCACATGATGGTATCGTCGTAAAAGGCGGACACGCAGGGGGCCTCCACGCCTCCAAATATGATCTCCCGGTATGGTTCGTCCGAAATCAGGTATATGGTGTGCCCGTATTCCGCTGATTTCTGCCGCAGGAGGTCTGCCAGCCTCTTAAGGGTCGCCGCGGAGCAGGCTACGCCGGAGGGATTGTTGGGGGTGTTGATCAGCACCGCCATCACCTTCTCGGTGAGCATCTCCTCGAATTTCCCGAAATGGATCTGGAAGCCCTCCGTGTCCGGGGGCACCACCTTCAGCACCGCCCCGGTGAGGTTCACGTAGGGGCCGTACTCCGGGAAATAGGGGGCGAAGGTCAGGATCTCGTCACCGGGCTCCGTCACCAGGCGGAAGGCATGGGCCAGCGCCCCTGCCGCGCCGGAGGCCATGAAGATATGCTCCTTCCGGTAGGGCAGGCCGAACCGCTTCTCCAGGGATGCCGCCACCGCCTCCCTGACGCTGGTGATGCCCAGGCTGGGGCTGTAGCCGTGGAGCTCATTGGTCTCCCTATTTGCCAGCATATGAATCATCTCGTCCGTAAATGCCTGGGGCACGGGCACGGAGGGGTTCCCCAGGCTGTAGTCGAACACGTTCTCATATCCGATTTCCTGGCCCCTGGCGGTAGCGAACTCCGACAGCTCCCGGATCACTGATTTTCCCGACAGCATGTCCTTATATTTCTGAACCAGCATAGCGTTTTCTTCCTTTCATGTGTGCTTTATGATATCGCCGTTCTTCCACTTCAATATTTTACCACATTTCTCCTCCATTACAAGCAGAAAACGCAGCCGCCATGGCCGCAGCTGCATTTTCTGTCTCTATTCCCGTTCTCCTCCATCCGTCATGTCCTTCATTCCGTCTCCTGTGCCCACATAAGGGCGCATTTCACGGCACGCTTCCAGCCCTTCAGCAGCTCCCCGCGCCGATCCGCCTCCATGGACGGGCGGAACACCTTGCCGATCTGCCAGTTCGCCCTGATCTCCTCCTTGTCCTCCCAGTAGCCCACCGCCAGGCCTGCCAGATAGGCTGCCCCCAGGGCCGTGGTCTCGATGCACTCCGGCCTGTGGACCTGGGTGTCCACGATGTCCGCCTGGAACTGCATCAGGAAATCGTTGGCGCTGGCCCCGCCGTCCACCTTCAGGCCCTTCAGCCGGATGCCGCTGTCCTGCTCCATGGCCCGGAGCACGTCCGCGGTCTGGTAGGCGATGGATTCCAGGGTGGCGCGGATGAAATGCTCCTTCGTGCAGCCCCTGGTCAGCCCCACCACGGTGCCCCTGGCGTACTGGTTCCAGTAAGGTGCGCCTAACCCCGCAAAGGCGGGCACCAGGTAGACCCCCGCGGTGTCCTCCACCGCTTCGCAGTACTGCTGGGACTGGGCGGCGCTTTTGATCATCCGCATGCTGTCCCGCAGCCACTGGACCCCCGCTCCCGCCACGAACACGCTGCCCTCCAGCGCGTACTCCGGCTCCTCGCAGGTCCCGGCGGCGATGGTGGTGAGCAGCCCTGACCTCGAGGCGATGGCGTCCTTTCCGGTGTTCATCAGCAGGAAGCAGCCCGTGCCGTAGGTGTTCTTCACCTCGCCCCTCTGGAAGCAGCACTGGCCGAACAGGGCCGCCTGCTGGTCCCCTGCCGCGCCCGCAATGGGAATCCGGCCGCCCAGCACGGAAATCTCGGTGTGCCCATAGACATAGCTGGAGGGCCGGACCTCAGGCAGGATTCCCGCGGGGATGCCGAACCGCTCCATGATCTCCTCATCCCAGACCAGCCTGTGGATGTCGAACAGCATGGTGCGGGAGGCGTTGGTGTAGTCCGTCACATGCACCGCGCCCTTGGTCAGGTTCCAGATCAGCCAGGTGTCCACCGTGCCGAAGAGCAGCTCCCCCTTTTGGGCCCTTTCCCTGGCTCCGGGCACATGCTCCAGGATCCAGGCGATCTTGGAGGCGCTGAAATAGGCGTCCGGCACCAGCCCGGTCTTCTCCCGGATTTTGATGTCGAAGCCGTCCTCCTTCAATGCCTCTATCATGTCCGAGGTGCGGCGGCACTGCCATACGATGGCATTGTATACAGGCTCCCCGGTATTCTTGTCCCACAGAATCGTAGTCTCCCGCTGGTTGGTGATGCCGATGGCGGCTATCTGCTCCGCGCCCACGCCTGCCATGGCCATGCACTCCGTGGCCACCGACAGCTGGGAGGACCAGATTTCCTTGGGATTGTGCTCCACCCAGCCGGGCTGGGGATAAATCTGGGTGAACTCCTTCTGGGACATGGAACGGATGCTCCCCGCCTTGTCGAACAAAATGCACCTGGAGCTTGTGGTGCCCTGATCCAGGGCCATGATATATCTTTGCATATGCGCTCTCCTTTCTCTCGGTATATGCTGGTCTTCAAAGGATGGCGGACATGGGGCCCGCCCGGCCTCCCCGTCAGCCCTCCACGTCATAGCTTCTTTCCGGCAGGTACAGGATCCTGTACCCGGCCTCCCGCAGGGCCCGGCCCAGTTCCAGGCCGATCCTGCGCATGTCGCTGCCCTCCGGCAGGGTGGAGGCGTCGAACCTGTCGGTCCCCGGCGCCGTCCGGTAAGGGACTCCCGTCACCTGCCGGAACAGCTCCCGGCACTCCGGGCGCACCCGGATGTTCCGGATATCCGCCGCAGCGGCATCCTGAGGCAGAACCGCCCGGTGGAGGTAGCCGCTGTAATGGATCGGCAGGTTCCGGTACAGGACTTCCCCGGCCTGCACCGGCCCTGTGCCGCTCCCTTCCCATCCGGGCAGAGCGGCGCTCACATGCTCCCCCGCCTCCGCCAGGCGGCCGCCCGCCACCCTGCCCCTCCGGACGATCCTGCCCGCTATGGCCCCCACATCCCCCCGACCGTCAAAAATACTGTCGCTTGCCAGGGGATCGTCCCTATACCGCAGGGCATAGAAGCCCACATGGGCCGTGTCCACCGCTTCCGCCGCCCAGCCCTGCCTGTCCGCGAAATCCTGCACCGCCCTGCGCCCGGCCTCGTAGGCGTGGCGCTTGCTCTCCGGGTTCTCCGCAGTGGAGCCGGGATGGCACCTCCAGTGGTAGAGCACCTTCGGAATATGGAGGATGGCCTCCTCCCTCCCTTTCAGGCCGGCCACCGCCCGCAGCACCAGGTCGAAGTCCTGTGCGCCGTCATATTCCGAACGGAATTTCAGCTCCTGCATCAGCTCCCGCTCCATCACCAGGAAGTGGCAGATGTAGTTATTGCTCAGGAGCAGGTCGAAGTTGAAATCCTCCTTCCAGTGCGGCTCATAGTATTCCGTCCTGTCGCCGTTGCATTTGTCCTCATCGGAATAGAGGAAGGCGGGCTCTATGCCGCTTCCCTCTGCCCGTCTGATTGTTGCCGCCATTTCGTACAGGGCGTCAGGCGTCAGGACATCGTCATGATCCAGCAGGCCGATGTAGTCCCCTGTGGCATAGGGAAGGGCCTGGTTGGTGTTCCCGGCTATCCCTGCGTTGCGCTCCAGGCGCACATAGCGGATTCTGGAGTCCCCCGGCTCCAGGCTTTCCCGCAGCGCCCGCTCCACGCTGTCGTCCTCCGTGGCGTCCGCCAGGATCAGCTCCCACCGGGGATAGGTCTGGCCGCGCAGGGATTCCACCAGCTCCCTCAGATACTCCGGCTTCGTCCTGTACGCGGGCACCAGGATGCTGAATGTGGCGGACAGGCCTTCCCGCCCCCATCCCTCCCGCTGAGCCAGCAGCTCCTCATCCGTGGGGGGCGTCCAGACATAGGGAGGGCGCTTCCGCTCCTCCAGCCTCTCCAGGACAGCATACCATGTCCTGCGGATACCGTTGCGCTTCATATAATATACGGTTTTTTTCAGATTTGCCCTATTGATCCTGCCCAAGCGCACCTCCCGACAGCCATCCCATCTCCTCCAGCGAATCCAGCACGGCCTGCGGCACGTTGGATATGTCCCCCTTCCTCAGGCGGATGCTGAAGTACACGTTCATCTGGGCCGGGTAGCTGAGCATCATGGTGCCGTTGTGGAGGATGAGGATTCTGTCGCCCGTCCGATAGCTCCCTGTCCGCCCCCGCATGACCACAGGCTCCCCCGAGCCTCCGTCGAAGACGATGATAGGGTCATCCGCATCGACATAGATGCCTGTGCTGTAGGTGAAAGGGCTTACCGCGAACAGCCCCGCCGCCAGGAGGCAGATGCCTGCTGACAGAATGATTACCGCTCTTTTTTTCATACGCCTCTCCAAACCAGCCTCTTCTCCTTTTAGGAACAGGCAGGAAGCCCTGGCCCCCTGCCTGTCTGTTGCCTATATTCCATACATTTCCATCCGCCGAGGCGCACTTCCGGCAATGCCCCTTACAGCACAGCCTTCAGATCCTCCGTCAGCTGGGCCAGCTTCGCCTGCGCATCCTCCAGGCTGGTCCCCTTCACGCCCATGTAGAACTTGATCTTGGGCTCCGTGCCGGAGGGGCGGGCGCAGCACCAGGCATCGTCAGGCAGCTCGAAATACAGCACATTGGACTTCGGCAGGCCGGTCTTGCCCTCTTCGCCGGTGGCCATGTCCACTATCCTGTCGGTCTGGTAATCGCGGAACTTCAGCACCTGGTGGCCGCCGAAGGACTTGGGCGGGTTCTGGCGCAGCTTCTCCATGATCTCCGCGATCTGCTTGGAGCCGTCGATGCCCTTTAAGGTGATGGTGTACTGGGACTCCTTGTAATAGCCGTACTTCTCGTAGGTCTCCAGCATCATGTCCCACAGGGTCTTGCCGTGCTTCTTGCAGTAGGCCGCCACCTCGCACAGGCACATCACCGCCACGATGGCGTCCTTGTCCCTGGCGTGGGTCCCGGCCAGGCACCCGTAACTCTCCTCTAAGCCGAACACATAATGGTTGCTGCCGCTCTGCTCGAAGAGCTTGATCTGCTCGCCGATGAACTTGAAGCCCGTGAGCACCTCGATGCGCTTCACGCCGTAGGCGCTGGTGATAGGCCCCGTCATGTTGGTGGTGACGATGGTGGTCACCAGAGCGGGGTTCTCGGGCATGGTCTTGGTAGCAGTCCGCTCCCGCAGGATGTATTCCGCGATCAGCATGCCGGACATATTTCCGGTGAAGGACACATACTCCCCGGACTTGGAGTCCTTGGCATAGATGCCCAGGCGGTCCGCATCGGGATCCGTGGCCAGGACGACATCCGCGTCTTTCTCCTTCGCCAGCCGCAGGGCGTAGGTGAAGGCCTTGGGATCCTCGGGATTGGGATATTCCAGCGTGGTGAAGTCGGGGTCAGGGTTCTCCTGCTCCGGCACCACGTACACATGCTTGAAGCCCAGCTCCGACAGGATGCGCCTGGCGGGCACATTTCCCGTGCCGCACAGGGGCGTGTATACGATCTTGATATCGTCCGCCACCTCTTCGATGATCTCCGGGTGGATGATCTGCTTCTTCAGCTCCGCCATGTAGGCGTCGTCGATCTCCTTGCCGATGACCTGGTACAGGCCCTTCTCCATGGCCTCGGCCTTGTCCATGGTCTTCACGGTATGGTAGTCCTTGATGGCCTGGACCTCCTCGATGATCTGCTTGTCGAAGGGAGCCGTCACCTGGGCGCCGTCCTCCCAGTACACCTTGTAGCCATTGTACTCCGGCGGGTTATGGCTGGCCGTCACCACGATGCCTGCCGTGCAGCCTAAGGTGCGCAGGGCGAAGGAAAGCTCCGGCGTGGGGCGGAGGGCATCGAACACATAGGCCTTGATGCCGTTGGCCGCCAGGCACAGCGCCGCCACGTCCGCGAACTCGGGGGACATGCGCCTGGAATCGTAGGCGATGGCCACGCCCTTCTCCTGGGTGCCCTTCTTTAGGATGAAATTGGCCAGCCCCTGGGTGGCCTTGCGGACCGTGTAGATGTTCATGCGGTTGGTTCCGGCCCCGATCACGCCCCGCAGGCCGCCGGTGCCGAACTCCAGCTCCTTGTAGAACCTCTCCTCAATCTCCTTCTCGTCATTACGGATGGCCAGCAGCTCATCCTTCGTGTTTTGGTCGAAGTAATCGTCCTCCAGCCAGAAACCAAACTCGTCCATATAGCTCATTTTGCCTCTCCTCTCTTCCGCGCAGCTCATCGTATTTCAGGATCCCTCCCTGTATCTGCCTCCTGCGCCCCCTGCAGATAGCGTTCCTATCCATATCTTACCATATATCTCCGGACTATTCCAGACCATATCCGCAAAATTCCTACACGCCCATCCAGCGGCCCATGACGGCCGTGAGCTGGGCGATGTCCAGGGGCTTGGTCATATGCTCGTTCATCCCGGCCTCCCTGCCTACGGCGATGTCTTCCGCGAAGGCATTGGCGGACAGGGCGATGATGGGGATGGACAGCGCGTCCCGCCGGGGGAGCTTGCGGATGGCCCTGGTGGCCTCATAGCCGTTCATGACAGGCATCTGGATGTCCATCAGTATCATGTCGAAATACCCCTCCGGCATGGCCTCGAAGCGCTCCAGGGCCTTCCTGCCGTTGGGGGCGCATTCCACTGCCGCCCCGGTGGCGCCGATGATCTCCACGGCGATCTCCTGGTTGATCACATTGTCCTCCACCAGCAGGACCCTCCTGTCCGCGAACCGGGCATCGCCGGGATCCTCCTGCGCTTCCTGCGCCGGATCCGCCACGTCCCCCAGGTTCCCCCGGAGCTTCAGCAGCAATGTCACCGTGACCCTGGTGCCCTTGCCCAGGGCGCTCTCCACCTTGATGAAGCCGCCCATCATGCGCACGATGTTCTGGGCGATGGTCATCCCCAGCCCCGTCCCCTCCGTCTTGCTGATCCGGGAATCCTCGGCCCTGCTGAAGGGCTCGTAGATATGGGGCAGGAACTCCTCCGCCATGCCGATGCCGTCGTCCTCGAAGATGAAGTCGTAGAAGCAGCAGCCGTACTTCTTCACCTCCCGCTCTATCACCGTCAGGCCGATATGCCCGCCGGGCGGGGTGAACTTGATGGAATTGCCCAGGATGTTGGAGAACACCTGGCTGATGCGCCCCCTGTCCCCCGTCACGTCCTCATGCTCCACCCGGGAGGAGACCTTCAGCTCCAGCCCCTTTTCCTCCACCTGGCCCTGGAGGGACGCGGACACGTCCGCCACCAAACGGGAAATCGCGAATTCGTCCGCCACCAGATCCACATTGCCGGATTCCAGTTCACTCATGTCCAGTATTTCATTCACCAGGAAAAGGAGGCTGTTGCCGGAGGCGGTGATCTTCCCCAGGCAGTCTTGCAGCTTCTCCTTGTCCTCCACGTTCTCCGAGGCGATCCTGGTCATTCCCATGATGCCGTTCATGGGCGTGCGGATGTCATGGCTCATCCGGGAGAGGAACTCGCTCTTGGAGGCGTTGGCGTGGTTGGCCGCCTCGCAGGCCGCCTGGATGGCCCGCTGCTCCCGCATCTCCTTGCGCTTGCTCTCCGTCACGTCCTGGGCCGCGTAGACGATGCCGCTGGCCTTGCCCTCTTCATCGGTCCGGGCCATCACCGCCGTGGCGCGTATCCAGCCGTAGTCGTCCGCGCCGGTGTCCGTCACCTCCGGCATCTTGCGGTAGGCGAAGGTCACGAAGGGCTGCTCCTTCTTCAGGACCTGGCGCAGGTTCCTGCTGCTCATGGTATAGAGATAGTTTGCCCGGTCCTCCGGGTGGACAAAGGTGTCCGCGTAGATCCGCAGGGCCTCGTCATAGTCCGTCCGGTCCTCCAAAAGCTTCCGCACGTCCTCCAGCTGGTTCATGCCCCGCATCTGGTTCTGCTCCAGGTCGCCGTAGTAGGTGGCGAAGAACATGCTGCTCAGGCTCTGGATGATGCCGGCCTGCTCCTCCTCCAGCTTCTGGCGCTGCTGCTCCTCCAGCTTTTCTTTGGTGATGTCCCGCCCCAGGACGTTCACCAGTATCTTGCCGTCCCTGCGGATATAGGTCACATGCTGCTCCAGCCACTGCACCCTGGGGCCCTTGAGGCGGTAGCTGCAGATCTCCTCCGAATAGTCCTGGGTCTTCGCCGCCTGGCTGCGCATATGCTCCGGGCTCATGTATTTCCTGAATTTATCCATGTCCTCGGGAACCACGGAGTCCTCCAGGGCCCTCTGGTAATAATGGGTGTATTTCCCCGCTCCCCCGTTCTGGGGCTGGGCGCTCTCGTTGAGCCAGAACCGCTCGCACTGGTCGCTCTCCAGGTGAATCGTGGTCATCACATGGAAGCGGGACTTCAGGATGGCGGCCATCTGCATATCCCTCTGGGAGAGGGTCTGCTCCTGCCGCACGCGCTTATCCACATCCTGCAGCGCCAGCACGGTATAGTTCCGGGTGCCCTGGTTCCGGCCGAAATACGCGATCACGGCCACATACCGGTACTTTCCCCCCACCTGCCACTGGCACAGCATATCCAGCTTCTGCATCCCTGTGTCCCTGGCCTGGATCAGTCCCTCCAGGGAGAACTTCTGCCGGAACTTCTCCCGGTTCTCCGGATGGATCTGGTGCATCAGGCGGGACTGCATGACAACGTCCCACATCAGCGTCTGGGAGCTCCAGCCCTCCTGGCTGTAGCCGCCCTCCCGCACCATGTTCACGTTCCCGTCCTTCAGATCGATGGTATATATCCCTAAGTTCTGCTCTCCCAGCGTCCGGGTGACCTCCTGGAGGCGCACGCTGGTCTCGTCCAGCTCCAGGCTCTCCTTGAGCATATCCTGGACATCCTTGATATAGATCAGGACAGTCTGGTTCCCCTCCATGTATCCCGAATCCGGGGTCACCTCCAGCAGGTTCCAGCGATAGCCTCCCGGGGAGCTGCGCCGGTAGCTGCAGGTCAGGTGCTTGCGCCCGGTCCGCAGCACGCTCTTGAGGTACTCCAGGTGGGTGAAGCTCAGGAACCGGTCCAGGTCGTCCGGATGGATGGTGCCCTTTTTCTTGAACTGCTCCAGCCACTCCGTGAAGCTCTCCTTCTTGCTGTCTATGGCCCATTCCTCCGCGCCCGACTTCACCACCTCATAGCTGTTCTGGCTCAGGTTCACCCGCAGGATCTTGCGGTAGACATAGCTGAATTCGTCCATGTGGGGCGTCAGCGTGATCACCAGGGCAGGGACGCCGCCCTCCCACTGCATGCGCCTGGCCTCCATGTCCACCGTGCCCAGCACATTGTCGCTGATGATGGATTTGCCCTCCTGCCTGTCGCCCAGGTGCAGCAGCGGGCAGTTGGAGCAGGAGTTGGCCCACATCCTGTCGCAGGCCATCCCCTTCCTCACATTGGGAGCCATTGTGCGGATGCGTTCGTTGAAATATAGAATTTCGTGGTTATCCTCCCGGACGACATAGATTCCCGTATTCGGTATGGTATCCAAAATCTTTTCATAGTCTCTGATATCCATGTGCGGTCTCCCCTACTTCCAATCCATCGAAAGCCTTCCGATTTATTTTAACACGGAACAGAACAGGAAGCAAGACTTAAGGATAATAGCGATAGATTTCCTCCTCGGAAATCCGCCGCGCCAGCTCCCGGAGCCGGGCCAGCACGGCCTCCCAGTCCCCCGGCGCCACCCGGTTCCCGCCGGCGGCCATCCGCTCCAGCATGTACTGGTTGACCTCCGGGGCGTAGTGCACCATGTCCATGTAATTGTCCAGGTCGCAGACGATCCGGTCTTCCTGCTGGAAGCAGTACACCTCCACGTTCTCAAAGCCCAGCAGCGCGGTCACGGCGCTGTCTAAGGCATAGAACCGCTCCTCCAGCTCCCCGTTCACGTAAGCGCAGTCCCACCACAGCATGGAGAAAGGGGGGATCAGGAAGCGGTAGGTGGTCTCCGGATGGGACGACACCTGCTCTGTCAGGAGCGCCACATTGTCCCCGATCAGGCCCTTCTTGTCTGAGAAGTCCCTGTCCGGGGGCTTCCCCTCCAGAACGATGCCCGCCCGGTCATAGGCCCGCATGGCCTGGGCGGCGCCGAATTCCTTGCCCCTGGACCAGTCGTAGGCATGCCCGCCCGTATTGATGCCCGCATGGGAATAGGCCAGCATGGCCGGTATCCTCTCCAGCAGGATCTCCTTGTTGAAGAGATAGGGCAGGTCGTCCAGGATGCATGCCGTGTGGAGGTAGACAGGCGTGTCGCCGCCCCCAAGCGTCACCTCCGTGGAGGCCTCCAGGGCCGGGATGTCCAGGCACCAGAAGACGTTTCGCAGCTCCCGCCCTTCCTGGGCCATCTCCAGATAATAGAGGAGGTCCGCCACGGAGCCCGAGGCCCGGATGACCTTCAGCGTCCTGCACCCGTATGTCCCGTCCAGGAAGGAGCTGTCGAAGTTCTCTGCCACGGAGGAGCCCACCAGCGCGCTGTCATAGGAGAAGTTCCGGACAGTGCCCGGCATCTGGTTGTCCCTGTCGTTGAGCACGGCCTCCATGCCGAAGAAGGGGGCATGGTATTGGTAGAAGGGGTCGAACAGCCAGACCACAAAAGCTGCCAGGAAAAGCTCTGCCGCTATGAGGAAAAGGAGCCGCCGAAGCCCCGTTTTCTTCCTGTTTCCGTCCATCCCGCCTCCTCCTTTCTTCCTCTAATCGCCGCGCGAGCGGCACGGCTTTCCTCAGAAATTAAAATACAGGAACACGCTGACCTGGGACAGGGACAGGAAGGACCAGGTAAAGAGGGTGGCCAGGCAGAACGCGCCCCCCATGGTATGTCCCCTCTTTTCGATCCACTCCTGGGCCTTCACGCCCCGCAGCAGCGCCACGCCCACCGCCGTGAGCAGCAGGAAGCAGCACAGGAAGAGCCCGTTGGTCAGCCCCGGCGCAGCCATGTCCAGGAGCTTACGCAGCGCGTAGTTCTCCGGGAAGACCAGCGTGTTGCACACCCCCAGCAGCTTCCCCTGGTTCCCCGCGGTGAAGAGCTTCCGCCACAGAAGCGCCGCGGACTCCAGGGAGTCGCTGCGGAAGATGGAGAAGGACAGGGTGACGAATACCGCCGTGGCCGCCCGGTTCATCCATTCATGC
>CAMTBF010000028.1 GCA_947068385.1 uncultured Lachnospiraceae bacterium | reverse complement strand
GGGCGCTTCACCACCTTGCCCGTCCGCAGGATGGTCTCCCCGTTGGCCTGATGGTTGGAGAAGCACAGGGCCGGGCCGTCCAGGCAGGTCACCTTGACCTCTTTCTCTCCCAGCTCTTCCCACGTACCATTATTCTCCCTCGCCGTCCAGAAAGGATGCTCCGCCGGCAGATGCAGGCAGAGGAACGCCTTGCCCAGCCAGAACGGGGACTCCGCACAGGAGTATCCCTGCACCAGCGGCGAGAACTGCCCATAGAAGCCCAAAGTGGGCACCCCCTGATAGAGGAAGTCCTCCCTGCCCAGGAACTGCATCAGCGACCCCGAGGAGATCCGCCTGGCCCGCCCGGGATCCGCCTTACCGCCCGGCATCATCAGGTTCCCGTCAAAGGCGCTGGTGGCGGCATTGCGGTAGATGTTGCTGCGCCCCCACATGTTCGTCCATCCGTCCCTGTCGAAGAAGTCCCCGTAGGTCTCCATCAGTTTATTGGAGTTCTCTTCAAACCGTCTAGCGATGTACGGTTCATTCTCATATCCGTACCACAGGTTCCAGATAGGCCCATATACATTGAAAGCCCAGCAGGAATAATAGTCAAAGGAATGCCCGTCCCTGTACCACCCGTCCCCGGCATAGTAGGCCAGGATGGCCTGGGCGTGGTCGCGCATGATGTCCCTTTGGATGGGATACCCCTCCATGTGCAGGAACGCCATGTCCAGCATATTGAACAGCCGCCAGTTCTGGGGCACGGTGCTGGCGTGGGCGTAGCTGTCCAGGAACGCCGCGATCACGTCCTTCTCCTTTTTCGTATAGGTATCCCAGATCCGCTTTCTGCTGACCCACAGGCAGATCACCAGAGCGCAGGTCTCCACGGTCTGCTGGAATGCCTGGATAGGGTCCTTATGCCCAGCGATCCGCTGCTGCTCCTCATAGGTGCCCACATAGAGCGGATCCCCCTTGGTGCACACCCGCAGGACCTGATTTTTATAATATTCCGCGCAGGAGTACCCGCATACCCGCAGATCCGGGATGTTTGCCATCACAGGGGCCGCGATGAAGAAGGAGCGCGTCAGCCCCTCGAAGACCTCCGCCGTGCGCTGGATGGCCTGGGCCTCCTGGGAATCCTTTAAGTGGGGATAAGTGATCTCCGTCTCCTTCCTGGGCATGACCACCGGCTTCTGGAAATCGTCTATATGTGCAAAAATCCCCTCCAGCATGTATATGCCCGCTTCCAGCCAGCTCTCCCTCGTCAGGCCCGTATAGGGGCTCAGCTCGTAATCCAATGTCCTGGGCATGAATTTCATCCTAATGCCTCCTTATCTGTTGTACCGCATGTTCTCCAGAAACACCATCAAATCTTCCTCCGGCATGGGCTTGGCATAGTAGTACCCCTGGATCCTGTCCAGCCTGCGCTCCTGCGCGCTCCGTACCTGGCCCTCCGTCTCCACGCCCTCCGCCACGATGCTGCAGTCATTTTCATGCATGATCTCCGCCAGCAGGCCGATCGTCCTCAGCCCCTTGTCCGTCTCGATCATCATCCGTATCAGGGACTGGTCGAATTTGATGACTTCGAAGGGCAGCGCCAGCACGCTGGACAGGTTGGAATAGCCTGTCCCGAAATCGTCCAGGTAGAATTGGATCCCTTTCACGGCCAGGCATTCCATCACCTTCCTGACCTCCGCGAAGTCGTCCGTCACGGTCCTCTCCGTGATCTCGATCCGCAGGCGGGAGCCGTCCAGACGGTATTTCTCCAGATTCTCCTCGATGCGCCTGATGAACGTAGGATCCAGGATCTGCTGGCCTGTCATGTTCACCGACACCGTCCCGATCGACAGGCCCGGATGCTCTCCCAGAAAGCGGCACACCTTCTCCAGCACGATCCAACTGATCCCGTCGATCAGCCCGTTCTCCTCCGCCATGGGGATGAACTCTCCCGGGGAGAGGAAAGCGCCGTCCCTGGCCACCAGCCTGACCAGCGACTCCGCCGACGTGAACCTTCCCTCCCCGCAGTCATAGATAGGCTGATAGTATATCTGGAAGGTCCCTCGCTCCACCGCATACCGGACTTCCTCCATCACGTACCGCCTGTACAGCATGTCCTCGTTCAGCCCCTCGCCGAAAAAGAGCACGCCCTCCCTGGCCTTGGCCTGGAACACGGAGACCGCGTAGTTCATCTTGTCCACCAGGTCGTTCTCCGTATCCCGCAGCTTCAGCGGGAAGTGGACGACGAAGGCCTTCGCCTGGACCTCATGCAGCTCTCCCCTGTCCTCTATGGGCCAAGGCTCCTGGAACCGCTTCTGGATCCGCGCCGTCAGCTCCTCCATCCGGGCCCCGTCGCCCTCCGGCCCCAGGAGCGTCAGCCGGGAATTGGCGATCCGGTAGGCGCTGTAAGCCGAATCCACTGCGCGCAGGTAACCCGCTATGGCCCGGAGCAGCCCGTCCCCCACCGTGGCGCCATGCTTCCGGTTGATCCGCATGAGCTGGGTCAGCTGTACCAGCACCATATGCCTGCCCTGCCCGGCAGCGGCGCTCCTCTTCACATCCGCGAAAAAGGCCACCCTGTCCTTCAGCCCCGTCATGGAATCATAGGTAATTTCATTTGCATCCTTTCCTGCCATATGTGTGTTCTCCTTATCCATGTCGCTTTCTCGTATAAATTCATCATAGAACAGCGGAGCGAAAATGTCAATTATTTCAAAAGGGGCCGCCGTGCATGCACGGCAGCCCCCTGCGTCCTTTCGGCCTTTCCGTCAGTCCTTCAGCCGGAACCGCCCCACCATCTCCCTGAGCACCATGGCCTGGCCGGAGAGCTCCTCGCTGGCGGCCGCGCTGGCCTCCGCCGTCTCCACATTGGTCTGCACCACCACGGCGATCTGGTCGATTCCACGGGTAATCTCCGCGGCGTTGACGGCCTGCTCCTTGGTGTAGTCCGCTATGCCGCCGATCAGCCCGTCCATCCGATCCGCCTGCTCCACCACGGACAGCATGGAGTCCGCCGTGTCCTGGGCCGCTTTCACGCCCTCCTCCATGGAGCTTATGGTCTGGCTTAAGAGGTTCGTGGTCTCCTTGGCCGCGTCGGAGGATTTCCCTGCCAGGGCCCGCACCTCGTCCGCCACCACGGCGAAGCCCTTTCCGGCCTCCCCGGCCCGGGCGGCCTCCACGGCGGCGTTCAGGGCCAATATGTTGGTCTGGAACGCGATGTCCTCGATGGTCTTGACGATCTTACGGATTTCCGCCGACTTGTCGCTGATCTTCTGTATCACTTCCGTCAGGTGGCCCATCTTGCCATTGCTCTCCAGAAGCCCCTGCTTCACGTCCCGGGAAATGCCGCTGGCCTCCTGGGCCCCTTTGGCGATATTGCCGACGCTGTCGGAGACGGCGCTGATATGGCTGGCCAGCGCCTCCACCTCGGAGGCCTGCTCCGTGGAGCCCTGGGACAGGGTCACCGCGCCGCCGGACACCTGCTCCGCCCCTGCGGCCACGTCCCTGGAAGCCACCCGCAGCTGCCCCATGGTCTCATTGAGCTCTACGGAGATCTCCTCCAGGGAGTCCTTTATCTTGGCGAATTCCCCGGCATAGTCGTTCTCCAGGGTGAACGCCAGGTTGCCCCCTGCGATCTCCCGCAGCTTATTTGAAATTTCGTCTATATATTTTACATAATCCCGCAGTCGCAGCGTGACCCGGTTGAAGTTGTCCGCCAGCACGCCCAGCTCGTCCCTGGATCTATAGCGGATGGACTGGTTCAGGTCGCCCTCCGCAATCCTGGTGGCCACCTGGCTCAGCTCCTTCACCGGCCTGCCGATGATCCGCCTGATCTGGATGGCCACCAGCACCGTCACCAGGATAAGCGCGCCCACAGCCACGATGGTCATGTATCTGGTCAGGTCGCTGAGCTCCCGCAGGACCTCTCCCCGGGATACATAGGCCACTGCCGTCCAGTCGCTGCCGGGCACCTGCGCCACCTGGACATAGGTGTCCTCATAGAGGGACAGTTCCTCCTTCCCGGCCCCGATCTGCTCTTCGGCGTAGGCATACATGCCCGTCCCGATCTCCCCCAGCTTCTTCCCCAGGATCTCCGCGTCCTGATGCCCGATGATGGTATCCGTGCGGGTGTCCACCAGGAAGATCCCGCCCGTATCCTCGATCCGGGTCTGGCTGACGATCCGGGAAATGGAGTCCAGGTACACGTCCGCCGCCGCCACGCCGCGCACTTCGCCATTGCCGTCCTTCAGTACCCCCGAGGCCCCCACCACATAGGACTGGCTGTCCTCGTCAAAATACACGTCCCCCAGGATGAAGTCCTCCGATGCCACGCCGTCCTGATACCAGCTCTTGGACAGGGCATCGAAATCCGGCCCCGGCACAAAGGAGGCATGGTACAGCGAGCCGTCCGTCAGGGCCACGTACAGCCCCGCCGGATAGGCCTCGTTCTGGTCCACCGTATGCCGTATGTACTCCGTCATCTCCGGGATGTCCATGTCCTCGTACTCTATGGTGTCCCGCTGGGTCTCCAGCATGGCCAGCGTCCCGTTCATCCAGGCCTTCGTCTCCTGGATCGTCCTGTCCATGGTGGTCCGCAGGATCTCGTCCCCTTTTTCCATCAGGGCCTCCGACATCTGGTTGTACACCACCCACAGCAGGGCCCCCAGTGCTATAATGATGCTTGCGACAGTAGCGCCCAGGAGCTTCAACGTGATCCCCGCTCCCCGCCGCACTGTCTTCTCTCTGTCTGCTTCCATCTCTGCTTTCTTCCTTTCCGTTTTTCATATGGCCCACGCGCTTCGGCGCCGGCCGCTTTAAACCACGCCCTTCTGCAGCATGACATTGGCGTACAGCGCGCCCTCCCCGGTGGCCACGATGGCGTAGGCCTCCCTGGCCTCCTCATAGAAGGCGAACCGCTCTATGTGTCCGATGGCCTCCGGCCCCCTGGCATCGGCGGCCTTCACCAGCTTCCCATACTCCGCCCAGATCGGGGTCTCCACCTTGTCCCCGGGCATCACCTCCATCAGGTTCACGGGCTTCTCCACATAGGTGTCCAGCGGGAACAGCGCCAGCACGGCCTCCAGCACCTCGCAGGCCCCGTGCCCGTCCATGCGGATCACCCTGGCGTCCTTCCCCACGGATTCAGAGGGGAAGTTCCCGTCCGCGATTACGATCCTGTCTCCGTGCCCCATCTCGCACAGCACCTTCAAAAGCTCCGGCGACAGAATCTTCGGTATCCCTTTCAGCATCCCTTTTTCCTCCATTCCATTTTTTCGCTCTCAGGCCTGTCGGCCCTTTTTCCCTATTTTACCATCCTTTTCCATAAAAGTATACCCCGCAAAATTTATCTTGGCATAAAAAGGCATAAAAACAGCGGCAGACTTTTTTCGTCCGCCGCCGCGTCTTACCGTGAAATCCCGTCCAGCACCTGCCTGGCGGCACGAATCTTCTCCCGGGCAGTGCGGAAGACCTCGTACTCCCCCAGCCCCGGCACGCCCATGGACACCTCCTCCTTCCGGTAGGCCATGCCGCTGTCCAGCACCGTCTTCCCCGACATATGGTAGCTGGACGCTCCCGTGGCGGGAATCATCTGCCGGATCACGGCAGCGTCCACGCCGCCCCCGGCCATGATGTCCACCTGGCCGGCGCTCTCCCGCACCAGGCGGGCGATCAGCTCCCGCCCCTGTGTGCAGTCGGCCTTCTGGCCGGAGGTGAGGATGGTCTGGACTCCCAGGCCCTTGGCCTGCTCCAGGGCCTCATAGGGGTCCGCGCACATGTCGAAGGCCCGGTGAAGGGTCATGGACATGTCCCCTGCCGCCTCCCTGAGGGCCTTCATCCGCTCCGTGTCCAGGGAGCCGTCCGGCAAAAGGCATCCCACCACCACGCCCTCCGCGCCAAGCCGCCTGTACAGCTCCACGCTGCGCAGGATGATGCCGAACTCATGCTCCGTGTACAGGAAGTCCCCGTACCGGGGGCGGATCAGCACATGGATCCTGGTGTCCGTCAGCTCCCTGACCTTCTCATACAATGCCTGCTCCGGGGTGGTGCCGCCGATGATCAGGTTGGCGCACAGCTCCAGCCGGTCCGCCCCTCCCTCCGCGGCCTCCACCGCGGATTCCGGGGAATCCACGCATGCCTCTAAGATATATTTTTTCAAGCTTTTTCCTCCTCTACTCCGTAGATTCCCGCCAGCCAGTAGATGACATGGGACGCGAAGCCGTGGTTGCAGCTGGCATAGGGGGTATCGTTCTCCCACAGGGTGCCTGTCAGGTCGGCCATCTTGGCAAAGTATCCGCGGATATTGTCCACCACATCCTGGTACAGGCCCTCCCGGTACAGCAGCTCTATGCGCAGGTAGTTGCCGATGAAGGCGTTGGCATGGGCCACCTCCGGGTAGAGCCCCAGTTCCCTGCGCCTTGGGCCGAAGTCGCGCAGCAGCGTCTCCCACAGCGCGCCGTCCTCTTCCCTGGTGGCCGTGCCGGTGAAGAAGGCGTAGTATTGGCAGACCTCCGTGCAGTTGCCCGGGTTCTCAAGGCCGCTTTCCGTCCTGCGCTCATTGTCCGTGTAGAATGTGCCCTGGAGGGAGCGCTCTCTGATGACTTTCCGCATCCGCGCCGCCTTCTCCCGCAGGCCCTCCCCCCCGTAGAGGGCGGACACAGCCTCCAGCATCCTCATGTACAGCATGTTGGTGGGGAAGTTCACGTCCTGCACCACGTCGGGATCGTTGGCCCTGGACCACTCCAGGAAGACCCATCCATCCAGCTTCTCCAGCAGGCCGTGCTCGTTCTCAAAGGGGGCAAGGTAGTCCACCAGGCCCATGACCCGGGGCTTCGCCCGGTCGATCAGTTCCCTGTCCCCGCTGCGCTCCAGGTATTCCTCCAGCTCCAGCACGAACCACATGGCCCAGTTGGGGATGAAGAGGCCGTCATTGTGGTCGGACGGGTAGCACATGGGGAGCATCCCCTCCGGCAGATAGTCGAATCTCTCCGCCAGGAGAAAGTTGTCCAGGAAGGCCCGCTCCTCCAGGCATTCCCCTGTGAGCACATGCTCCACCCGGGACGTGAAGAAGCTGTCGCAGAGCCACCCTGCCCGCTCTCTGGACGGGCAGTCCATGAACACGTCCACGGCGTTGGAGAGGTAGGATTCCCGGGCGGCCCGACAGATCTTCTCCAGCTCCACGTCCCCGGAAAGCTTCACCCTGCGGGGCACGGGCGGGTGCTTGTACTCCACCAGGCCCAGCTCCTCCAGCACGGCCCCTCCCTTTACGGCTATCTGGATGTATTTCATGGTGTAGGGCGCAAAGGTCTGGATATGGTGGCTCCCAGCGTCCAGGGTGTATTTGAAGAGATTGTAGGCGTTCATGCGCAGGAAGTTCAGCTTTCCGTCCAGCAGGACCTCGTCGAACATCAGATATACTGTGCAGGGGTGCTGGCAGCTCACCTGCAGGCGGATGAAGCCTGTGGCGTTGAAGGGAAGCTCGTAGAGGCCGTAGCCGTTCTCCAGGGGCAGCGGGAACGGCTGGCCCGGCAAAGCCGTCTGTGACGGCAGGAAGGCCATGCTCTGGCCCTCGTCCGACAGCCGCTCCTCCAGCTCCTGGGAAAGGTAGCCTTTCAGCGTGTTCCCCAGGCTCTTTGTCTCCCAGGAGAGCACGGGCTTCTGCATGATCGGCTGAAAGTCCACGCGGCCTGTCTCCACCAGGGCTTTGGCGGAGAGCCTTCCGAACTCCGGCATCCTGACGCTTCGCCGCAGGAACCTCTTGCCGGGCTGGACGGCGAGGTTCAGCGGCGGCTGCGGATCCTCCCAGGCGCTTTCCGTATAGAAGCTTCTGTTCTCCGCCCGCAGGCGATAGCACTCGGCGAAGGCCCTCTGGAAGCTGTAGCGCTGCACCCTCTGCACCCTCTGCTTCAGCTCATGCATGGTCAGCCCCTCCCCCGCGGTGCAGGCGATCACCTGGCCTCCCTGAAGGTATTCCGCCGCCAGGAACGCGGGCTGGTCCAGGGTGTCGAAGCTGTTCACGTTATAGCCCACCACCTCTATCACAGCCACGTTCTCCGGCCGGGTCAGCTTCCCGGAAAGGGGAATCTCGTCTACATTGTAGAATCCGTGGGCCGCTCTGGCCGGGCCCGCGCACACGAACCTGCCGTTTATCCAGAGGCGGTATATCGATGATGCCGCCAGGTGCAGCTCCACGTCCCCTGCCGGGATCACCGCCCGGAAGGCCAGCTCGCAGTTCATCTCCTCCTCACGGCCCCTGGCCCAGACGGCCTGGGCCCGCTTGAATCTATAACACTCCATGGTCTCCTCCTATGCTGTCAGCCGCCGTCATAAATCAGGGCCGCCGCAAAGCGGCAGCCCCTTTCCCTATGCGCCGGCGCGGCTGTCTCCAAACTGCCGCAAGCCCGGAAGAATGCCTGTACCTCAGGTATCCTTCTCACGCTCCGTACACTTCCGCCACATATCTCTTCAGGTTCTCCAGGCCGATGGCCACGCCCTTCAGGCAGTCTTCCATGCCCTCGAACTCGATGGCTATGTATCCGTCGTACCCTGCACTCTTCAGGGCCCGCAGGCACTGTACTGCAGGCACGTCTCCGTGTCCCACCACCGTGCCGCGCAGGAAATTGCCGCCCCTGGAGAGGAAGAAGCCCTGGCCCGGATCGGCCGCCTGGCCGCTCTTGACGATGAAGTCCTTGGCATGGACGTAGAATGCGTAGGGCGCGCATCTGCCCACCGCCGTCACCGGGTCGTCGTCCACGCACAGGAAGTTGCCCATGTCCACCAGCTGGCCGAAATTGTCGTTGGCCACCGTGTTGATCAGCTTCTCCACCCGCAGGCTGTCCTGGGAGATGAAGCCGTGGTTCTCAGTCATGGTCTTGATGCCCTTCTGTGCCGCGTACTCCGTCACGGCCAGGCAGCCCTTTGCCAGGCGCTCCAGGACATTGTCGTATCCATGGTAGGTTCTGTTCGGAATCGCAAATATCGTATCATGGCGCATGGTGGGGCAGCCCAAGATGGCGGCGATGTCCACCTGGGCTTTCAGGCGCTCCACCTCGGCCTCCAGATTGCCCTCGCTGCCGCCTAACAAGTCCGCTCCCACGGCATAGTTGGAGATGGCCAGGCCCACCCTGTCGGCCTCCGCCCGGAGCTTTTTCGCGTACTCTGCCGGGTCTTCGTCCTTGGGGAACACGAAGTCCACGTACTCGATCGCGTCGAAGCCCATCTCCTTTACCTTTTCGATGCAGGAAAAGGGCGTGAGCCTGCCGTCCTGGATATACTGCATGAAGCTATATACACTGACAGAAAATTTCATTTCAAAATCCTCCTATTAAAGTCGCTGCGCTTCCTATTTTATCTGATCAAGCCATTCAGGAAATCTACGGCCAGGCGGATATCCTTCTCCGGGTCGTCGCCCACCTCGCGCTCGATGGTCAGGAACCCGTGGTAGCCTATCTCGTCCAGGGCCTTCAGATAATTCTTGAAGTCTACGCCGCCCTGGCCCAGGGGAAGCTCCGCGAAGGAGGGGCTTGCCAGCATCTCCGCTTCCACAAGGCCATAGACCTCCTCGGGGTCGCGGTAGTAGTTGCGCACGCCGTCCTTGGCATGGGTGTGCACGATGTAGTCCTTCAGATTATGTACCGCCTGCACCGGATCGTCGCCGGTGACCATGATCAGGTTGGCGGGATCCAAGTTCACCGCCACGCCGGTGGAGTGGAGGCCGTCCAGGAACTGCTTCAATGTAGCGGACTCCTCGGGCCCTGTCTCGATGGCGAAATGCGCGTCCAGGGAGTCCGCGTACTCGGCCAGCTTGAAGCATGCCTCCTGCATGATCTTGTAGCGCTCATGGCTGGGATCCGCGGGGACCACGCCGATGTGGGTGGTGACGATGTCCGTCTCCAGGTCCTTGGCCAGATCCAGGATGCGCATGGACCTCTCGATCAGCTCCGGATTCAGCTCAGCATTGTGGAAGCCCTTGCCCAGATCCCCGCAGAGAGCTGAGAACACCAGCCCCTCGGATTTCACCATGTCCAGGAGCTGCCTCCTCTTCTCCCCTGTGAGCTGTTCCGGGGCATGCTCCCCGTCCACCGCGTACATCTGGATGCCCTTTGCCCCAATCTCCCTGGCCTTCTTCAGCGCCACCGGGGTGGGCTGCCGGAAGGATTCCAGCATTACGCCGATAGAAAAATCGTACATAATTCCATTCCTCTCTTTCCTTGATTTTGTCGGATTGACTTTCTCGTTTCTCCATATGCTATCAGTATATACTATTTTGGTCGGAAGATAAAGGGTTAATTTACTTTTTTTACTAAATCGCCCGCCAGATCTCGGGTTCGAAATCACGGCGGGGCAGATTCAGCATGCTTCAGCTTCCATATGCTTCTATGCGTTTCCGTCTCATTCAGCCAGATACATCTTCAGGCTGTCCTCTATCTTCTGTACGGTGTCCTCCCTGGACCGGGAGCCGTCCAGATAGCCGCCCAAGGCCTCGATCAGCACCTCCCTGATCTTCGCGTCCTCTCCCACGGGCTTTTCCAATCCCTGACACATGGCGATCAGCCTCTCTGCCGTCTCCTGGGAGTAGGGCTTGGTCTCGAACATGATGGGGCTCCCGTCGTCCCCCTCCACGGTGACCACCATGCTGTAGTTGGAGCGGTCTTTGGTGGCCTGGTGCTCCATGGACTTGCGGTTCACGGGGAAGCCGTTGTATTCCAGGTTCTGGATCTCCTCCGACAGGGCGAACCGCAGGAAGTCCTTTGCCCTGTCCACATACTGGCTCTTGGAGCAGACGCCTGCCTGTAGCAGGGGCTCGAAGCGGTTCTCAAAGGCGGTGAAGTCTCCCTTGATATAGTCCGCCATGGACATGGGGAACATACAGTCCCCAAAGCCTGTAGTGCGGTTGAAGGCCAGCCTGGCTTTCCCGCTGAGGGCCAGTATACCGATGTCCATCTCATTTTCCGGCCGGGACGCGATGACCCCGCAGTTGTCGGCAATCGCTTTCAGGTAGTCCAGGTATTTTCCCATGGCCTCTCTGTCCAGCTGCTTTTCGTTAACGATCTCATCGCAGAAATAGGGGTAGAATTTATTCACCAGCTCGGCCACGGTCTGCCTGTCCATGTATGGTTCCTCCGTCCGGGACAGGAACTGAGCCAGGGACTCCATGGTGGCCATTTCCTGGGCCGAGATGTCCCTGCCCAGGGCCAGGTTCACGGCAAACTGCAGGGGCACCGCATACCTTTTTCCGTCCTGGCGTTTATAGGCCCCTGTGACGTTAGGCAAGAGCTCGCCGCTCTCCTCCATGGGCCCTGCCACATCCTCCAGATCCGTCAGCAGCCCCTTGTCCGCGTAGGAGTCCATGTCCAGGTGATCCATGACCACGATGTCCGGGGCCTCATCGCCCATGAGCATGGTGTTCAGCTCCTGGTATACGGCATTGTAGTCAGGTTGGTCGAAGTAGTATGCCGGGTAGACGTTGTGAATCTCTATGAGCACCTCCGGGTGGGCCTTGTGGTACAGGGTGGCCGCCTGCTTCAGCAGGGAGCTCTCGTACACGCTGTAGAGCTTGAGCACCTCCGTCACCTCTGACACGGCATCGGGGTCGTACTCGTACCGGTTCAGCTTCTGGGCGTCTTCCGTGGTGAACAGGGCATAGATGGTCCCGTCCTGGAATGCCACGAAATCCGTGCACCATCTGTCGGCTACGGCGAAGTCCGTCTCCCTTCCGTCCACCAGCAGTTCCCACTGTCCTTCGGCGTCCCCCGCGCTTCGCCGGAAGATCCCGTCCTCGTCTCCCGCGATCAGCGTGCCGTCCGGGAGAACGGAGAGCGCCAGGCTGGCATTGCTGCTGAAGGTGGTCACTTCGCTGCTGCCGTGTTCGGACGCTTCGGCATCGGCGGCGGGGTAGGGAATCTGCACCGCGCCCGGGGCCTTGCCGCCCTGGCGCTTTTCAATATAGTTTCCGTCAGAGGCCCGCAGATAGGCATTTTCCCCATCGGACAGGACGCCGCCCTCGTAGAGGCTCTGGGGCTTCTCGCTCTCTATCACGCTTCCGTCTTCGGCCGAGAGGATGTCCACCGAGGAGTAGGAGACGGCGACCAGATTGCCGTCGTCCAGCGCCGCTATCCCCTGTACCATTTCATAGCTGCCCATCTCTTCATCGGGAACCGTCCATTTCTGGGGCGTGATCTCCACCGCGGTCTCGCCCTGGGCTTTCCAGAGGTGCCCCTTGTAGTTCTCCTCGCCCTCTGCCAGGTAGCCGGTGTAGAGGTACTGGGTGCCGTCCTTTCCTGTGGCCAGGCGGGCGTCCAGCCAGTCGGCCATGCAGGCGATCTCCATGGATGCGAGCCAGCCTTGGGTCACATCCTTCAGGCCGTCCTCCTGCTTCTCCCACTCCCGCAGGATGACTTTCCCGTCCTGGGCCTTGGTGGCCAGGAAACGGAGCTTTTCCTCTACCGCGTACATCTGGACGATCGACCAGTCGCTCAACTCTTCCGGCAGGCTCTCCTGGATCTCCACGTATCTGCCCTTGCCGTCCTGCCCGGGGGAGCCGGGATTCTCCGTCCCCGGGCTGCCCTCTCCGCCGCTTTTCGCGCTCTCTCCTCCCGCGCCGCCTTTTCCTGCGCCGTCCCCTCCTGATGCCTGGCCTCCGCAGCCGCTCAGGGCGCTTGCAAGGAGCGCTGCCAGCAGCAGGGCGGCGATCCGTCTGGCACCGCGCCCGCTGCGCCTTTTCCACTTTTTCATTCCCTGTTACCTCCTGATTTTACTAGGAATTGCATCTTTTCCGCAATTCCCTATTTTCCGCGAGCCTGTATTTCCTTCGCTTCGCGTATCATATCAGGCAGATGTCAACGACCTGCGGAGGAGTTGTGCCTGAGTTGTAAAATCCGGAGGGTTCACATTTTTTTCACAAAGTCCTCGGGGCAGGGAGCGCCAGTCCTCCAAAGCTTAGTCCTCCAGAGGCTTCGTCTCCAGGTACAGGGCAAAGCGCAGGGCCTTCCCGCTTTCCGCCCCCTGGAGGCCCGCCGCATCCCACGCCTCCAGGCAGACGGCCATACGGTCGTTCTCCAGGCGCTGGCGGAATCCCCAGGGCTCTGTGCTGTCGGCCTCGACGCCCTCATCGCTGCCTGTCCGGACAGGGCTTTCCATCTCACGGCTGCCCGTTCCAGCGCCTTCCCGTTCCTGGGCTTCCGCTCCCGGCTCTCCGACTCCTCGGCCGCCTGTCCCCTGATCTCCGGTTCCATTTCCTTCTGTTCCCCGGTCTCCGGTTCCATGGGCTTCCGCCCCATTGTCCCCTGTTCCGAGGGCAGGGCTGTCCGTCCCCCCGTCCTCCGCCGCGGAAATGACATAACTGGTCTCTATCCCAAGGGAATCCGCATAATCCGCCAGAAGCCCCTCCAGGCTGTCCTCCGCCGGGTGCTCCCCCGCCGGGTAGGGCAGCCCGATCTCCGCCCGCAGCACCTGCCCGGTCACCGCGTTCAGGAGCAGTACCGCGTCCAGCTCCTTTGCGGAAAGGGACACCTCCCAGTAGCCGGACAGCAAATCTGCCTCCCCCTCCCCGGCCACCGCCTGGCCCTCGGCCCAGAGATAGCAGCTCAGCCCATATTCCTTGGGAATCTCCGCCTCCCCGCCCAGGCGGGGCAGGAAGAAGTCCCCAAGCCACCCCATGCCGCTCCGGATGGCTTCTGTCATGGACAGCTGCCCGGGCATGGGCTCATGGGGATATTTCTCCGCTGTCTCCTCCAGGCACAGCACCGCCCGGCGCAGCTCCTCCTGGCTTAAATCCGCCGCCTTCACCTCCACGTCCACCACGCCGATGCTCTGGGAGGCCACGCCGCCAGTCCTGGCCGGCATCTCTACCTTACCGCCTCCTGAAAGCAGTTCCGCCCTCTCCCTGTCCAGCCTGCTCCACACCGCAAAGATTCCCCCGAAGGCGATGGCAAAGGCCAGCAGGACGCCTGACAGATTTACGATAAACCGTTTATTCTTCATCCTTCCCCTCCGCTTTCCCACAGGAGAACAGCAGGCTCACCTCCGTCCCCCGGCCCTTGATGCTGCGAAACTCCAGTCGGCTCCCATGAATCCTGGCAATCCTGTCGGCCAGGGCAAGCCCCAGCCCCGCGCCGTGCTGCTTTCTGCTCCTGGCCTTGTCCACCATGTAGAAGGCCTCCGTAATCCGGGAGAGCTCTTCCTCCTCCATGCCGCAGCCGTCGTCCCTGACGCATATCCGGTATCTCCCCTCCGGCTCCCCTGTCCCCAGAAGCGCAAGCCTGGTGCAGCCCGCCTTGATGGAATTGTCCAGCAGATTGATCAATAGGGTCTTGAACAGGTCGCACTCCACCCGGATATAAGCCGGATCCGCCCGCAGCTGGAAGCTCACCCCTTTTTCCGCAAAAAGGGGCTCCAGCCCTCCTGCTGCGTCCGCCAGCAGTTCCTGTGCGTCCATCTCCTGCAGGGGGAAGTCCTGCCGCCCCAGCACCGTGAGATCCATCAGCTTCAAGGACAGGGCCTCCAGGCGCATCCCCTCGTTCCAGATGTACCAGGAGGCGTCCCGCACCTCCTTCCTGGAAA
>CAMTBF010000027.1 GCA_947068385.1 uncultured Lachnospiraceae bacterium | reverse complement strand
GCAGATGAGCTGTATGAAGTTCTGTGCGCATTTCGGGACAATGACATGAATGGGGACGGAGATGCCACGGATGAAATCCCCCTGTCTTTCGCCAACAGCAACTGGGCGGGCAACTTCATCAATTTCGCCAATTCTTTTGGGATTGCGGGATATCATGATGGGGCGTCCTCCTATTATCTGATGCTGGAGGACGGCAAGGTAAACTCCACCATGGATACGGAGAATTACAGGGCTTTCCTGGAGTTCTACCATAAGCTGGCACAGGAAGGGCTCCTGGACGTGGAGGGCTTCTCCCAGAGCAATGAGCAGTATGAGGCCAAGATTGCGGAGGGTAAGGTGGGCTGCATGGTCGGCTGGGATACGGCATCTGAGGATTATGTGGGCATGAGGCCCTTCCAGGGAATGGACGGGGTGGAGGTGCGCAAGAGCGGCGTAAAGAATTATTTCTTCGGCATGCTGACGTCCCTGGTGCCTACGGCAGAATGCAGCAATGTGGAAGCGCTGCTGCACTGGTGGAATTATCTGTCCAGCTCCGTAGAGAATAAATATATGGCCAGGTTTGGCGAGGAGGACGTGTCCTGGTACAGGGATGCGGAGGGGAATTATTTCATCGGTGCCGAGATGCCGGAGGAGGGCGTGAATTACACGGAACTGGCCTATACGGTGGGCCTGGGGAACGTCACCTCGCCGTATATCCCGCCCTATGAGCTGGGAAGCGAGTTCAAGGAGGATTCCATAAGGGGCAGGATGGTGCTGGCGGTGGAGGACCTGCTTATGGATGAGTATCCCCTGCCGCGCATGGTGCCAAGCGAGAAGGTGGAGGAGCGCGCCTTTATAGAGACGGATTTGTTCACCTATATCGGAAACTTTGGGGCCACAAGCGTTTTGGAGGGCATCACAGACGAATCCTGGGAGCAGTACCTGGAGGGGCTGCGCACATATCAGTACTATGAATGGCTGGACTGGTGGCAGGACTATGTGGATAAGGCATTTTAGAGAAGAGATTTGAGGTCGATCGGGAACCTGCCACGGCAAAGGCTGCGGCGGGTTTCTGTGCTGCATGTCCGGCATTGTCCTTCAGGGCGGCCGGAGGAAAAAGCGGCGTGCGCCGGGGCGCGGGGAGGGCGATCATGAAAAGGTTAAATCGGGCAATCCGCCTGGACAAGACATATGTGCGGTTCATATGCAGCTTTCTGCTGATACTGTGCCTGCCGGTAATCGGTTTCGTCTTCCTTTTTATGCAGAATTACCGCGAAGTCTATCGGACTAAGATCATCGAGCAGGCGCAAAACTCCCTGACGGCCGCGGGAACGGATCTGGAAAGGGATATTGTCAGCCTTCATCAGATCGTTTCCTACAATGTATTGAACGCCGATATGTCAAAGGCTTCCGTCCGGAAGGATTACGGGGGCAACAGGGTAAGGGGAATCCTGAACGCGGAATTCATCACCCATTCCATTCTGAAGGATATCGGATATTATAATGAAGTGCTGCCGGATACCGTGCATACCAAAGCGGGGACTTACGAGGTCTCTTATTATGCGCGGCTGCACGGGGGGATGGCGGATGGCGGGGAGCTGCTGGCGCGGCTGCAGGACATCGAATGGACAGAGTGGATGCTCTGGCAGCAGGATCCGCAGGCTGATGGGGAGCCTGTGGAGGAATCCCTGCAGTATGTCGTCAGGACGAACCGTGGGGAATGGTGGATCTTTTCCATAGATGAGGCGGTTCTCGGAGAGATTCTGTCTGCCGGGGATTCTGCCACGGTTCTGACGGATTTTGAGGGAAGGCTGCTGTACGCGTCAAGACCCCGGCAGGAGGGAAAGGCATATGAGCTGGTATACGATTCGCCGAATGGTTATTTCCGCCTGGTCAGGTATATGGATGACAAAAGCCTGTTTGCGGAGCTGAATATATGGCAGAGGAACTTCTTCCTTGTGGTGGTGCTGATGCTTTTGGCCGGCGGTGCCATGGTCCTGCTGCTCACCTATTACAATGAGCATCCTTTTCGGGAGCTGCTGGCCTATTGCGGGGAGATGATTCAGAATATACCGGTGGGACTGGGCCTGCCGGAGGCGTTCCGGTTCACGCTGAACGCCATGGAGAAAAAGGTGGCCCTGTCCGAGGACAGGCAGCGGCGGAACCGGCTGCTGCAGCATCTGATATATGGGAAGGACTGCGACACGGAATATTTCAGAGCGGCGATGAGGGAGGAAGGGCTGTTCGGCCGGGCGGAAAGCTACCGGGTCGTCCTTGTGGCATCCGCGGGCAGGTCCGAAGCGGACATGGGCCAGATTGAGTCGTTCCTGGAGGAAAGGCAGGACAGGGAATATGAGATTCAGCTGCTGGATATTCCCAACCGGAACGCCGCAGCCATGATCGTGGGAATGACAGAGGCGAAAAAGGCAGGGCTGGAAGAGGAGCTGCTCCGGATCGCGGGCTGCGTGGATGAGAGGAGCCGCTTTTTCGTGGGCGGGGAGGCTGCCAGCCTTTCGAAGATAAACCTGTCTTATAACCAGGCGCTCTCCCTGGGCCGCAGCGGCGGCAAAGAGGGACAGGGCCGAATCCTGTATTATCAGCCCGGCCCGGCCTCTGCGGAAGATGGCAAAAAGGGGAAGGGGGATGCGGACATGAAAAGCGGGGAGGCCGGAGAGGAGCAGACTGACAAGGAGGATTTTATCCGGAGCGTGACGGACTTCATCGATAGGAACAGCAGGTCTCCGGAGCTGAGCGCCAGCATGGTCTCCGATTTTTTTGGCATATCCATTTCCCGTATGAGCCACAGGTTCAAGGCGCAGACCGGCCGCACCATTTCGGATTATATTACGGAGAAAAAGTTCTTATATGTATGTGAGCTGCTCACCGAGACAGAGGAGAGCGTGAAGGATATTGCCTTCCTGGTGGGCTACAGCCATTCCGTGAGCTTTATACGGAAGTTCCGGCAGCTGCACGGAATGACACCCGTGGAATACCGGGAGCGAAAAAGGGCTGCGGAAAATGTGGAAAATAGGGAAAATCAGGAATAATTTTTTGGAAACGCTTGACTTTACCGGAGATATTTGGTAAAGTAAATCCATCCGCAGGAAGCGCGGATGTCAGAAAGTCTTAGAATCTTAAGCTCTGATTTGCAGTATTGTCTGGTAGGTCGATATTATCCCGGATGGAGAGGAACGAGAGAGCAGGGATTTTTGTATAAAAAATCGGGGAGGAAGCCTCCCCGATGAAGACGGATATCTCTTTGGGCCATCACTTGCGCAGGGCCGCCCGCTTGCGCAGGGTGGGATCCAGGATCTTCTTGCGGATGCGCAGCGTGTGGGGCGTGACCTCCAGAAGCTCGTCCGTGTCGATGAAGTCCAGGCACTGCTCCATGGACAGGATCCTGGGCGGCACCAGGCGAAGGGCCTCATCGGAGCCGGAGGCCCGGGTGTTGGTGAGCTGCTTCTTCTTGCAGACATTCACCTCGATGTCCTCGCTCTTGCCGGTCTGGCCCACCACCATGCCGGCGTAGACCTTCTGGCCGGGGCCGATGAACAGGGTGCCCCGCTCCTGGGCGTTGAACAGGCCGTAGGTGATGGATTCCCCGGCCTCGAAGGCGATCAGGGAGCCCTGCTTCCTGTACTGGATGTCCCCCTTGTAGGGCGCGTAGCCGTCGAAGACCGTGTTCAGGATGCCGTTGCCCTTGGTGTCCGTCAGGAACTCGCCCCGGTAGCCGATCAGGCCCCTGGCGGGGATGGAGAACTCCAGGCGGGTGTAGGTGCCGCCGGAGATGCTGCCCATGTTGCGCAGCTCCCCCTTGCGCTGGCCCAGCTTCTCGATGACGGCCCCGGCGAACTCGTTGGGTACGTCGATGTAGGCCAGCTCCATGGGTTCCGTGCGTTTGCCGTTCTCGTCTGTATGGTAGAGGACTTCCGCCTTGCTGACGGCGAACTCATAGCCCTCCCTGCGCATGTTCTCGATCAGGACGGACAGGTGCAGCTCGCCCCGGCCGGATACCTTGAAGCATTCCGTGGTGTCCGTCTCCTCCACCCGCAGGGACACGTCCGTGTTCAGCTCCCGGAAGAGCCTGTCCCGGATGTGGCGGCTGGTGACGTATTTCCCCTCCAGGCCCGCCAGCGGCGAGTCGTTCACCATGAACTGCATGGCGATGGTGGGCTCGCTGATCTTCTGGAAGGGGATGGGCACAACCTGCTCCGGGGAGCAGAGGGTGTCCCCGATGCGGATGTCCGCGATGCCGGAGATGGCCACGATGGAGCCGATGCCGGCCTCCCTCACCTCCACCTTGCTCAGGCCGTTGAACTCGTAGAGCTTGCTGACCTTGACCTTTACCTGCTTGTCCGGGTCGTGGTGGTTGCAGATGACCACCTCCTGGTTCACCTTGATGCATCCGTTGTCCACCTTGCCGATGCCGATGCGGCCCACGTACTCATTGTAGTCGATGGTGCTGATCAGCACCTGGGTGCCGGCCTCTGGGTCCCCCTCGGGGGCGGGGATGTAGTCCACGATGGTCTCGAAGAGGGGCTCCATGCTGGCACCGTTCCCATCGGAATCCATGGAAGCCACGCCCGTCTTCGCCGAGGCGTAGACGAAGGGGCAGTCCAGCTGCGCGTCGTCCGCGTCCAGCTCCAGGAACAGCTCCAGCACCTCGTCCACCACCTCCTCGGGCCTGGCCTCAGGGCGGTCTATCTTGTTGATGCATACGATGACCGGGAGCTTCAGCTCCAGGGCCTTGCGGAGCACGAACTTGGTCTGGGGCATGGGGCCCTCGAAGGCGTCCACCACCAGGATGACGCCGTTGACCATCTTCAGCACCCGCTCCACCTCGCCGCCGAAGTCCGCATGGCCCGGGGTGTCCACGATGTTGATCTTGGTCCCCTTGTACATGACGGCGGTATTCTTGGAAAGGATGGTGATGCCCCGCTCGCGCTCGATATCGTTGGAGTCCATGACGCGCTCCGCCACGTCCTGGCCTTCACGGAACACGCCGCTCTGCTTCAGCAGCTCGTCCACCAGAGTGGTCTTGCCATGGTCTACGTGGGCTATGATTGCAACGTTCCTTACATCTTCTCTTTTTTGATTCATGATTATCATACCTCTCTGTGCGCTTCAGCGCCCTGTGCACGGATCCGGCGCTGGCGGCAACCCTGGGGATTGCCGGATTGTCAACCTGTGTCTATCTTTGCCGATGGCTTTTTCAGGCACATTTTCAAACTGTTACAGTATAGCACTATTTCCCGCGGGACGCAAGGATTATTGGGATGCGGAGGACTGATTTTCGATTTTACATAGATTTACTGATGATATAGAATGCGGATTTGCAAAAAATGACGAAGAGTGCGATGAGAAATGGTACTAAAATGCCCGTTTCTATTGTATAAATAGTAATATCCAGCCGTTGGGATATGGATCCGTCGAGGGGATGTCCTGCCGGAGGTGTTACCGGAAAAAGTCTTAGGACAAGAAGGGAGAACGAAAATGACAGATAAGGTAATTGAAAACAACCAGGTGACGGTTATGGGGGAAATAGCAAGCGGTTTTACCTATAGCCATGAGATTTTCGGAGAGGGCTTCTACATGATGGATGTGCGCTGCAAACGGCTCAGCGAGAGCTATGACACGATCCCTGTCATGGTATCGGAGCGGCTGATGGACGTGACGGCGGACTATACGGGGGAGCTGATATGCGTGAACGGACAGTTCCGCTCCTACAACCGCCATGAGGAGAGGAAGAACCGCCTGGTGCTCTCGGTGTTCGCCAGGGAGGTGAGCTTCGTGGACGAGATGGAGGAGAGCTCCAAGACCAACCAGATCTTCCTGGACGGCTATATCTGCAAGGAGCCGATCTACAGGAAGACGCCCCTTGGGAGAGAGATTGCGGACCTTCTGCTGGCCGTGAACCGCCCTTATGGAAAATCCGATTACATACCCTGCATCTGCTGGGGCCGGAATGCCCGCTATGCCAACAATTTCAAGGTAGGGGAGCGCTGTGCCGTGTGGGGGCGGATACAGAGCAGGGAATATATGAAGAAGCTGGACGAGGAGAATGTGGAGAGAAGGGTGGCCTTTGAGGTGTCGGTCAGCAAGCTGGAGCTGATCTCGGAGGACGAAATGTGACGGAACCGGAGCCTTTTACCCAAATCGACCGTTAGTGTTTGCCAAAATCAGGAAAGTATGGTATGATGGGACTGTCTTGAAATATTTCGGTTGAAACGAGGTGGGGTATGGCTAAAGGATTGGTCAATATATATGCCGGTGACGGAAAGGGAAAGTCCCCGGCGGCTCTGGGGCGGGCTTTGCAGGCCGCCATGGAGGGGAAGAGCGTGGTCATCCTTCAGTTCCTGAAGGGGAACGGCATGAAGTCCCAGGACTTCCTGCGCAGGATGGAACCGGAGATCAAGCTGTTCTGCTTCGAGAAATCCGACGAGAGCTACGAGAACCTGTCGGAGGAGAAGAAGCAGGAGGAGGTCGCCAACATCAAGAACGAGATGAACTTCGCCAAAAAGGTGCTGATCACCAGGGAGTGCGACCTGCTGATACTGGACGAGGTGCTCCGGCTGGTGGAGAAGGAGATTGTGTCCCTGGAGGACTTGAAGGCGCTGCTGGAATGCAGGGGGGATACGGACGTGATCCTGACAGGCAAGAAGGCGGGGGAGGACATCTGTGCCCTGGCCGACGTGGTCTCCCGGATCGAGACCTGGAAGCCGGAAGCAAAAGCGCAGATTTGACGAGAAATCCATTGACAGCGTTCCGGTATGATGTTATGATTTATGACAATAGAAAGCCTTTTCTATTGGAGAGAGAATATATGCAAGAAGATAGAGGTTGCGTTTTTCAAGAGTACCTTTTCGGATGCGGCAGGCGCAGAGGAAGGGAAGGGAAAGGGGAACACGCCGAAAGAGGGGATGATCTGCTCATCGGCTCTTGGGCATACAGTTAAGAGCTGTATGACTGTCATCTGGTGGTTACAGGATGGTGCGCTATCGGTATATTATCCTATTGGATTCATGCGCCGGCGCTTTGTGTGTCGGCGTTTGTTTCATTACACAGTAGAGAAACGAAGAGGATGGAGGAGAAAAGATGTCTATTTTTAAGGGCTCGGGTGTGGCGGTCGTTACGCCCATGCGTGATAATGGTGAAGTGGATTATGAAGGGTTTGCGAAGCTGCTGGAATTCCAGATCGCAGAGGGGACGGACGCCATCATCGTCTGTGGCACTACGGGCGAGTCGTCCACGCTGACCCTGGAGGAGCACGCGGACGTGATCAGGTACTGCGTGAAGACGGTGGCGGGGCGCATCCCCGTGGTGGCGGGCACCGGCTCCAACTGCACGGACACTGCCATCCATCTGTCGAAGGAGGCCCAGGAGGCAGGGGCGGACGGCCTGCTGCTGGTGAGCCCCTATTACAACAAAGCCACCCAGAACGGCCTCTATGCCCATTTCAAGGCGGTGGCGGATGCGGTGGAGATTCCCATCATCCTCTACAATGTGCCCAGCAGGACCGGCTGCAATATCGCGCCGGAGACTATCCTCAGGCTGTGCACGGACGTGGAGAACATCGTGGGCGTCAAGGAGGCCAGCGGCAACATCGGCCAGATCGCCCATCTGGCGGCCATCGGGGCAGGCAAGGTGGACATCTACTCCGGCAATGACGACCAGATTGTGCCCATCATGTCTTTGGGAGGCATCGGCGTGATCTCCGTGCTGGCAAACGTGGCACCGGCCCAGACCCATGAGATCTGCCAGAAGTACCTGGACGGCGACGCGAAGGAGAGCTGCAGGCTGCAGCTGGAGGCCATGGAGCTGTGCAACGCGCTGTTCTGCGAGGTGAACCCCATTCCCGTGAAGAAGGCCCTGAGCCTGATGGGGAAGATAGGAGGCACCCTGCGCAGGCCTTTGACCGAGATGGAGCCCGCCAATGTGCAGCGCCTGGAGAAGGCCATGCGGGGATACGGATTGCTGTAGGATCACCATTGACTGGGGCTGCCGCATCGGGCGCGATTCCTGACGCGGGAGCCCTTTTGTGACGGATGCGGAACTGGAATAGGAGGCGCTTATTATATGACAAGGATTATCATGCACGGCTGCAACGGAAAAATGGGACAGGTCATCAGGGGGCTCCTGGAGGCGGACAAAGAGGCGGAGCTGGTGGCCGGGATCGACCTGTTCGACGACGGGAGGAACCCATTCCCCGTCTTTACGGATATCGGGGAATGCGATGTGGAGGCGGACTGCCTGGTGGACTTCTCCACGGCCGCTGCGGTGGACAAGATGCTGGACTACTGCGTGGAGAGGAAGCTCCCCTGCGTGCTCTGCACCACGGGCCTTGGCGAGGAGCAATTGAAGAAGGCGGAGGAGGCCGCGGAGTCCATCCCCCTGCTGCGCTCCGCCAATATGTCCCTGGGGATAAACCTCCTCTTAAAGCTCCTGAAGGATGCGGCGGGGGTGCTGGCCCCTGCGGGGTTCGACATGGAGATCGTGGAGAAGCACCACAACCTGAAGGTGGACGCGCCCAGCGGGACCGCCCTTGCGCTGGCCGACGCCATCAATGAGGAGTTAGGCAATGCTTACTCCTATGCTTACGACAGGAGCGCCAGGCGGGAGCGCCGCCCGGAGAAGGAGATCGGCATCAGCGCCGTCAGGGGCGGCACCATCGTAGGCGACCATGACGTGATGTTCGCCGGGCCGGACGAGGTCGTCACCTTTTCCCACAGGGCCTACTCCAAGGCGATCTTTGGCAAGGGTGCCGTCCAGGCGGCCAAGTTCCTGGCCGGGAAGCCCGCGGGCAGGTATGACATGAGCCATGTGATAGAAGCCGTGCTATAGGGCCCGGGGCCAGGCCGGCGGGCTGTCTGCGGCATGGGCCTGCGGGGAAAAATGAGGGGAGCATACATGAAGGAGAAAGACAATCAGGTCTTAAGGGTCCTGGCGAAGCAGTACCCAAGCGTTGCGGCAGCTTCCACGGAGATCATCAACCTCCAGTCCATCATGAACCTGCCCAAGGGCACGGAGCATTTCCTGACGGACATCCACGGAGAGTACGAGCAGTTCAACCATGTGCTGAAGAACGGCTCCGGCTCCGTGCGCAAGAAGATCGACGAGGAATTCGGCAATACGATCAGCAGCAGGGACAAGAAGGGCCTGGCCACGCTGATCTACTATCCGGAGGAAAAGCTGGAGATCGTCAGAAAGGAAGAGGACAATCTGGAGGACTGGTACAAAATCTCCCTCCACAGGCTGGTGCAGGTCATCAAGCGGGTGTCCTCCAAGTATACCCGCTCCAAGGTGCGCAAAGCCCTGCCGAAGGACTTCGCCTATGTCATCGAGGAGCTGATCACGGAGAAGGAAGAGATCCACGACAAAGAGGCGTACTACAACGAAATCATCCGCACGATCATCCGGATTGGCCGGGCCCCTCAGTTCATCGTGGCCCTGAGCCAGCTGATCCAGCGCCTGGTCATAGACCATCTCCACATCGTGGGGGACATCTACGACAGAGGGCCCGGGCCCCATATCATCATGGACACCCTGTGCGCCTACCATTCCGTGGACGTGCAGTGGGGGAACCATGACGTGGCGTGGATGGGAGCCGCCAGCGGCCATATGGCCTGCATCGCCAATGTGATCCGGATCGCGGCCCGCTACGGGAACCTGGACACCTTAGAGGACGGCTACGGCATCAACCTGCTGCCCCTGGCCACCTTCGTGATGGACGTCTATGAGCACACGGACTGCAGCGTGTTCGCCGTGCGCACGGGCAAGAACCGCAACCGGAAGGCCCTGGACCTGGACGTCAGGATGCACAAGGCCATGGCCATCCTCCAGTTCAAGCTGGAGGGGCAGCTGATCAGGCGGCATCCGGAGTTCCACATGGAGGACAGGGTGCTGCTGGAGCGGATAGACTTCCAGAAGGGGACCGTCCGCCTGGGCAGGGAGGGGCGGGAATACGCCATGCGGGACATGGACCTCCCCACGGTGGATCCCGCCGATCCCCTGGCCCTGACGGAGGAGGAAGAGGAGGTCATGCGGGGGCTGCAGCAGGCGTTCCTGAACTGCGAGAAGCTGCAGCGCCATGTGCGCTTCCTCTACTCCAAGGGCGGCCTGTACAAAATCTACAACGGGAACCTCCTCTACCACGGCTGCATGCCCATGGAGGAGGACGGCAGCTTTGCCGGGGTGGAGATCTGCGGAAAGGAGTACAGAGGCAAGGCGCTGTACGACATCCTGGAGCACCACGCCAGGAGAGGGTATTACGCCAAGGATCAGGCGGAGCGGGCCATGGGCCAGGACCTTATGTGGTATATCTGGGCAGGGAAGGGCTCGCCCGTGTTCGGCAAGGACAAGATGGCAACCTTTGAACGGTATTTCGTAGAGGAGAAGGAGACCCACGAGGAGCGGAAGAACAGCTACTATAGGCTGCTGGAGCAGGAGGAGACCGTGGACCGCATCCTGAAGGAATTCGGCCTCCACGGCAGGGAGTCCCATATCGTCAACGGCCATGTGCCCGTGGAGCAGATACACGGGGAGTCCCCCATCAAGTGCGGGGGCAGGCTCTTGATCATCGACGGCGGCTTTTCCAAGGCCTACCAGGCGAAGACGGGCATAGCGGGGTATACGCTGGTATGTAGCTCCAGGGGGATGCAGCTGGTGGCCCATGAGCCCTTCGAATCCTCCTATGCGGCGATCGTCAACGAGTCCGACCTGTTCTCCCATTATCTTGACGTGGAGACCTATGTGCACAGGAAGCTGGTGGCGGATACGGACGTGGGGCGGGAGCTGAGGGAGCAGGTCTATTACCTGGAGGAGCTGCTGGAGGCTTACCGGGACGGCACGCTGCGGGAAGAGTAGGCGGGAGCGAAAGGCATTCTCAGGCGCATGCCTTCTGCCGCAGGGGCTGCCTGGGGCATCCGGAAAACGCCTGAGACATCGTTACCTTATGGCACCGCCGGAGGGGTTGCCGTACATGCGGCTGCGCGCCCCGTCTGCCGCGCCTGTGCCGTTTGTAGTACCGTTTGTGGTGTTGCCGTTGCCGGTGCCGTCTGTGGTGCCTGTGCCGTTCGCCCCGTCGTTGCCGGTGAGGTCATCGGTGATATTGTCGATGCCATCGGTGACATCGTCCACTGCATTGTCGATGGCGTCGCCTGCGTCGTCTATCAGGGAATCGTCATCCCCCTGGGTGGCGCCGCCTTCTCCAACGCCGTTGCCGGTGTTATTGCCGTTTCCGGCATCAGTACTGTTGCCGGTGCTTGAACTGTTTCCGGCATCTGAGCCAGTGGTGCTGCTCTCGGCGGAACTGCTGCCAGAGCTTTCGGCAGAGCTGCCGCTGCCCGAGCTGCTGCCGGCAGCGCTGGAGCCGGAACCCTGCGTGCTGGTTCCGGCCATGCTGTCAGAGCTGTTGTCCTTTTTGTCGTTGTTGGTGCAGGCTGTAGCCATGCATACATAGGCAAGCACCAGCCCCAACGCCAAGAGCTTTTTGGCTCCTGCGAGATTCTTTCCTTTTTTCATAGTTTCCTCCATTCTGCTGCGTGGATATCTGTAATAGAAGATACATCAGACGGTCCTGCGCGGGATCTGCCTCACGGCGGAAAATTCGCGCGGGACGGCTGATATGCCACTAGTATGTGATTTGCGGCAGGTTTTATACGGCGGGGATCAAAAAATTTTTTTGACGAGGAGGTGCGGGATGGAGTTCAGGCCATGCATCGATATCCACAACGGCCATGTGAAGCAGATCGTGGGCGGAAGCCTGCGGGATGCCGGGGACGCGGCCCAGGAGAACTTCGTGGCGGAGCAGGGGGCGGCCTATTACGCCGGGCTCTACCGGGAGGCGGGCATCCGGGGCGGGCATGTCATACTGCTCAACGCCGCGGACAGCCCCAGGTACGCCGACACCAAGCGGCAGGCGCTGGCCGCGCTGGCGGCCTATCCGGGCGGGCTCCAGGCCGGGGGCGGCATCACGCCGGAGACTGCCGGGGAGTTCCTGGAGGCGGGGGCGTCCCATGTCATCGTCACATCCTACGTGTTCCGGGAGGGGCGGATCGACTATGACAGGCTGGAGCGGATGCGGGACGCGGTGGGAAAGGAGCGGCTTGTGCTGGACTTAAGCTGCAGGAAGACCGGGGACGGATATCGTGTGGTCACGGACAGATGGCAGAGGGAGACCCGGGAAAGGGTGGGGGAGCCGCTGCTGGAGCGGCTGGCGGCATACTGCGACGAGTTCCTGGTCCATGCGGTGGACGTGGAGGGGAGGGCGCAGGGAATCGAGGGGGAGCTGGCCGCCCTCCTGGGCGCATGGGGAGGTAGGCCCATGACCTACGCAGGGGGCGTGCACAGCTATGAGGACCTGGAGCTGCTGAAGAAGCTGGGGAGGGGCCGGCTGAACGTGACCATCGGGAGCGCCCTTGACCTGTTCGGCGGGAACCTCTCCTGGAGAAAAGTGTCGGAAATGTGCAAGGCGAATTGAAATAATTGTATAAAATGCTCACAAAAAAGCTTATATTTATGTTTTAGTGCATAAAATAAGCTTTTTTGTTTGTGGAAACATAACAAAATGTGCTCCCTATCGTTGAAGTGGAATTGTGTTTATGGTAAAATGTTGACTCAGGAGGGAACTGAGTCGGCTTCTGATTCCATATGCGCAAGAGGATGTGTAGACACTCCTCTTTCAGCGCATGGGGTTATGGCAAAACAGGAAAAGGTTATTTGGAGGTGACTTTTATGGTACGTAAGGGACATAAACGCAAGAATAACCACGTGGTGATCGTTGCATCCGATGCCACGGACGGTAAGGTGAGGCAGTTCCGCGTCCGGCCATGGATCCTGCAGACGGTCATCCTTTTTCAATGCATCATCATCGGCGCGTTGATCGGGTTCTTTTTGTACGAGAGGGACGTATGGGCAGGGGAGCTTCGGCAGACGGAGTCCGAGAACGAGACCATCGCGTCACTGGAGCAGGAGAAGGCGGAGCTGGAGGGCCAGATAGCCGGGCTCAACGGTGAGATAGCAGACCTGAACGAGAAGATAGGGATCCTCAGCGAGACCGTGACCCAGAAGGCCCAGACCGAGACCGCGCTGTCCCAGCAGCTGGAGAAGCAGACCATGCCCACGCAGTTCCCGCTGACGGGGAAGGCCAGCATGGAGGAGACGGTGGAGGAGAACGGCAATCCGATCTGCATCTTCACCGCTTCAAAGGGCGCCATGGTGGTGGCCGCCGCCAGCGGCTCCGTCATCGTGGTCAACGAGGATCCGGAGTACGGCAACAATGTCTGGGTGGACCACGGCAACGGCTATACCACGATTTACCGGAGCACGGGAGAGGTCAAGGTAAGGCAGGGAGAGACGGTCACACAGGGAGCCACCCTGTTCGTGATCACTGACGATAGCGGCAAGCTGGGGTATCAGGTGACGCGGGACGGCGCGTATATCAGTCCCATGGAAGTGCTGTCGATCAGCGGCTGACATTGTCAGGAATAAGGAAAAGATGCGCGCACAGGCGCGAAAGGGGTGTAAAAATGAGAAAGAACGAGACACAGATTTCAACCATCATCGGAATGAACGCGGAGTGCGGCGGCGATTTCAGCGCCGAGGGCACGATCCGCATCGACGGTACGGTGAACGGCAACGTGACGGTGACGGATACCGTGATCGTAGGGGCATCCGGCTGCATCAACGGCGACATCAACGCGAAAAAGGTCATCATCGGCGGAGAGGTGTACGGCAATCTGAACGTGCCTGAGAAGGTGGAGCTCACATCCACCGCCAGGGTCATCGGGGACATCACCACCAACGGCCTTGTCATCGATGAGCAGGCGATCTTCCAGGGCAGGTGCGATATGAACCAGGACGCCAGCAAACGGCCCAAGCCCAACCGCAGGGAGCTGAAGGAGATGCAGAAGGAGGCCAAGTCGGCCATCTCGGACGCGCTTCGGGACATGGAGTCGGCTTCCGCGGAGCAGAGCGCCCAGCCGTAAGGCGGACAGCTTACATAGCTGATGCCGCGGCAATGGCGGATGCGGGAAAATCCTCAAAAAAGCAGGGATGCCTCTGGAGACATGCCTGCTTTTTTGACGGGCGGAAGCCCTGTAGGATTCCCGAAGCGGAGCCTGTGGGGGAGGCGAAGCCTCCTCCCCAGGGGCCCGTGGGCCTTATGCGGAGGGGGCATCAGAGGAGGCCTCCTTCCTGTGCATGCGGCCGAATACTGTGTCGTAGCCGTCGTTTCCGTAGTTCAGGGACCGGTTCACACGGCTGATGGTGGCGGTGGAGGCGCCTGTCTTCTCGGCGATTTCCAGATAAGTGCTGTGGTTCTTGAGCATCGCCGCCACCTCCAGCCGCTG
Organism: uncultured Lachnospiraceae bacterium; assembly: GCA_947068385.1. Lineage (GTDB taxonomy): Bacteria > Bacillota > Clostridia > Lachnospirales > Lachnospiraceae > Acetatifactor. The sequence continues at coordinate 215 of CAMTBF010000027.1, read as the reverse complement.
GGAGATGGATATCAGCTCATTGACCGTGCACAGATCCTCGAAAAAGCTGTAGCATTCCTCCCTGCTCTCCAGACAGAGGATGGCATCGAACAGGAAATCCACAGCGTCGCTTTTTACTTTTTTGTTCATCTTAGCACCTCTCAACAGCTTTTATGTTTTATTATTTTCGCATATTTTCCGGCTTTACTTCAGGGCGTTAATATGGTAAAATAATA
>CAMTBF010000026.1 GCA_947068385.1 uncultured Lachnospiraceae bacterium | reverse complement strand
TCCCGCTTCCGGATCTCCTCCAGGGCCTTCAGCCTTCCGAAGAGCTTCCCCTCCACGGTGTCGGGGTCGTCTATGTTGCCTGCCAGCTCCCAGTTCATGGCTCCCCGGTGGATGTATCTGGAGTCCGCCGCCTTGTCCGGATTCTCCTTGTAGGTATAGTCATTCACCTGGGCAATCTCATCCCCGCCGTAGAGCACCGGGATGCCGGACTGCATGAACATGTAGGCGTGGAGCATCACATCCTTGCGGATGGCCCTCTCCATGGCCTCCCCATCCTGCTCGAACCCTGCCTTCTCAATGCCGCACATGGAGGCCGTGGTGCCGCAGAACCTGGCGTCCCCCGTCACGGGATCCGCGTTGTAGAGCTCCCCCCGGCTCTCGCTGTCCCCGGCGTAGCCCTGGAAATAGTCGTTTAAGTACTTCTTGTGGGAGCGCTCCTCGATGCCCTCCCCCTTCAGGGCGGGATAGTCCAGCCCCCAGCCGATGTCGTCATGGCAGCGCAGGTAATTCAGGAACACGTATTCCTTGGGCAGGGAGTTCACGATATCCAGCTGGCGCTTCAAGAGCCTCACGTCCCTGGTGGCCACCGTATGCCAGGTAGTTGCCATGGTGGTCACATTGTAGAGCATATGGCACTCCGGCTTCTCCACCGTGCCGAAGTAGGGCACCACCTTCTCCGGCTCCATGACCACCTCCCCCAGCAGCAGGATGCCCGGACAGACGATTTCTCCAATCATGCGCATCATGCGCACAATCGTATGCACCTGGGGGAGGTTGCGGCAGCTGGTGCCCAGCTCCTTCCAGATATAGGGTACCGCATCGATGCGGATGATGTCAATCCCCCTGCCTGCCAGATACAGGAAATTGTACATCATTTCATTGAATACCCTGGGGTTGCGGTAGTTCAGGTCCCACTGGTAGGGATAGAACGTGGTCATCACATAATGGCCGCAGTCAGGCAGCCAGGTGAAGTTCCCCGGGGCCGTGGTAGGGAATACCTGGGGCACCGTCTGCTCGTACCGGGAGGGGATGTCCCCATTGTCATAGAAAAAATACCGGCTCATGTATTCCCCGTCCCCCTGGCGGGCCCGCCTTGCCCAGTCGTGCTCCTCCGAGGTGTGGTTCATGACAAAATCCATGCACACATTGATCCCCTTTTTGTGGCAGGCGGCCGTAAGGCGCTCCAGATCCTCCATGGATCCCAGATTTTCCTGCACCTTCCGGAAATCCGACACGGCGTACCCCCCGTCGGACCTGCCCTTGGGGGTGTCCAGGAAGGGCATCAGATGGATGTAGTTCACGCCGCACCGCTCAATATAGTCCAGCTTTTCGGTCACGCCCTTCATGTTCCCCGCGAAATTGTCTATATAGAACATCATGCCCAGCAGGCCGTTGCCCTTGTACCAGTCCGGGCAGTCCTCCCTCTCCGCGTCCATGGCCTTCAGCCCCTGGTCCCGCTCCCTGTAGAATCTCTCCATATTGTCGCACAGCTCGGCGAACATGTCCCCGTTGTGGTACAGCTCCATGTAGAGCCAGCGCAGCTCGTCATGATGCCTTGCCAGCCGTTCCTCAAAAGTATTGTCCAGCACCCGGGACTCCGTGCCTACCGTAAGCCCCGATTCCCTCGCCACATCCTTCAACATAGCCATTTCATCACTCCCTTTTCCACATTGCCGCCCTTCTATGGGACAAGCGGTTGTCATTTCTTTCCCCCAGTATACCTCATTATTCGGAATCCGTAAAGACTGGCAAAAAATATATCTTCAAAAATCGCCGTACAGGTGGTATAATGGAAAAACAGATTATTATCAGAAATCCGGCAGAAATGCCATGGCGGACAGAGGAGAGTCTTATGCATTTACCGAAAAAGAACTGGAAGAACATCGTATATATCTGCATCCTGCTGGTGGGGATCAGTCTGCTGTTCCAATGGTATTCCACTACCAACAGGCTCCGAATCGAGAAGCAGAACCTGAATTACGCCATGGATTCCGCCGACCAGACGGCCAGGCGGATCAAGGGCGAGTTCCACAGCGCCCAGCTCCGGATGCGCAACTACGCCTATCTGCTGGGCATCAGCCAGGACCGGCCGGAGATCACCCCGGAGCTGCTCCGGGGGATGGAGGAGCACGCCTCCTTCGACGCCATCCGCTTCACCAATGCCCAAGGCCTCAATACGGCCTCCGACGGGCAGACCAACGACAGCCGGGACCGGAACTATTTCCTGAACGGGATGCAGGGGAAGAGCGGCATGGAGGTGCTCCGGTCCAGGATCACCGACCAGATGATGACGGTATTCTACGCCCCCGTGGAGCACGACGGCGAGATCATCGGCGTGCTGCTGGGGCTGTACTTCGCGGAGGATTACCTCCGGGACATGCTGACCGCCAGCTACTTCGGCGAACCGGCGGACGCCTATCTGTGCAGCCAGGACGGCGGGATCATCGCCAGCTCCGTGGCAGGCAACAGCGACCGGCCTCTGGCCGATCTGCTCCTGGAATCCGGCAACATCGATGCGGGCACCGCCGACGCGGTGCGGGAGGCTTTCCAAAGCGGCACCGAGAGCGCGGGCTTCCAGTGCCCGCCTGAGAGCCTGTCCGACAATCTGTGCGTATTCCGCATACCGGACAGCGAGTACATACTGGTCCAGGCGTTCCCCCAGAGCGTGACCCAGACCATGCTCCATGAGGCCAACCATGCAGGCATGGTGCTGCAGGTCATCCTGATCTGCCTGTTCGTCGTCTATATCATCGTCCTGCTGTTCCACAGCCGCATGCGGCGGAAGATCCTGGAAAAGCAGAACACCCAGTTCGGCTATGTGCTGGACGGCCTGAACACCCTCTTTTCCTCCAGATATCTCACGGTGGACCTGGAGACCAACACCTATTCCTACCTGGCCGGCATCCAGCCCCTGAGCAGCAGCCTGGCCAGGGAGGGCTCCTATGATGACGTCATGCGGGCCAATGCCCAGGACCTCATCGAGGAGGAGGAGAAGGAACGGTTCCTCCAGGCCTTCAGCCCCGAAGCCATCGCAAAGGCCCTCTCGGAGCAGGACACCTTCACCTACGAATGCCATGTCTCCCGGAACGGGAAAGAGGACTGGGAGCATCTGATAGCGGTGCGCCTCCAGCGGGAGGCCGGGCGGGCCGTCCGGATCCTGTTCGTCCGCCAGAACATCACGGAGCTGAAGCAGCGGGAGCTCCAGAGCCAGAAGGCGCTGTCCGTCATGAACCGCAAGGAGCGGCAGTACCGGATAGCCATCACCTCCACGGCCTTCTGCACCTTCGAGTTCAACCTCAGCCGCGACCTCATCGAGCAGGACATCACCATCTCCGTAGGCGGGCGGCAGGTCTCCCTGCTGGAAAGGATCGGCCTGGCGGCCCCCTGCACCGCCTCCGCATGCTTCGAGGGCTGGAAGTCCTTCATCATGGAGGAATCCCTGGAGGAGTACGGGGCCGTGGTCAGTTTAGAGCATCTGCGGCAGCGCTTCGAGCAGGGTGAGATGGACGTCAACCTGGATTACTGGGGCTTTGGCGAGGCCAGGCAGCCCATGTGCGTGCGCCAGTCCTTCATCATGAACCGGGAGGGCGCCACGGGGGACATCATGGTCATGGTGGTGTCCAAGGACATCACCGCCCAGGTGCAGAAGCAGCGGGAGCAGACCCGCGCCCTGCAGGACGCCCTGATGCAGGCCCAGAGGGCCAACCAGGCCAAGACCACCTTCCTCTCCAATATGTCCCACGACATCCGCACCCCCATGAACGCCATCATCGGCTTCGCCACCATCGCGGCCAGCCATATCGACAACCGGGATCAGGTGAGGGACTGCCTGCAGAAGGTGCTCTCCTCCAGCAACCACCTCCTGAGCCTGATCAACGATATCCTGGACATGAGCCGCATCGAGAGCGGAAAGGTGCAGATCAAGGAGCAGGAGTGCAACATCTCCGAGCTGACCCACAACCTGGTGAACATCATACAGCCCCAGGTGACGGCCAAGCAGCTGGACCTGTTCATCGATACCTTCAACGTGAACAACGAGGACGTGATCGCCGATCCCCTGAAGCTGAGCCAGGTCTTCGTGAACCTCTTGAGCAATGCGGTGAAGTACACCCCCGCGGGAGGCACCGTGAGCTTCCGCATCCAGCAGCAGTCCACCTTCCACCGGGGCAGGGGCGACTACGTCTTCATCGTCAAGGACAATGGCATCGGCATGGCGCCGGACTTCGTGGAGCATATCTTCGAGCCCTTTGAGCGGGAGGCCAGCACCACCAAGACCGGCATCCAGGGCACGGGCTTAGGCATGGCCATCACCAAGAACATCGTGGAGATGATGGGCGGCACCATCACCGTCCAGAGCGAGAAGGGGCAGGGCAGCGAGTTCAGGGTGGAGCTGAGCCTAAAGCTCCAGGATACCGAGCGGAACGCGGCCCAGATCAAGGAGCTGGAGGGGCTTCGGGCCATCGTGGTGGACGATGACTGCGACAGCTGCGAGAGCGTGAGCAGGATGCTGGCCCAGATCGGCATGCGGGCGGAATGGACCACCTCCGGGAAGGAGGCGGTCTATCGGGCGAAGAGCGCCTACAATGAGGGGGATTCCTACCACACCTATATCATCGACTGGCAGATGCCGGAGATGAGCGGGCTGGAGACCTGCAGGCGCATCCGCGAGGCCATCGGCCGCGAAGCCCCCATCATCATCCTCACCGCCTACGACTGGACGGACATCGAGGAGGAGGCCAAGCAGGCAGGGGTCACCGCCTTCTGCGCCAAGCCGCTGTTCATGTCCGACTTGAAGGCCGCCCTGCTGGCCGCCAACCATCTCATCGAAAAGGAAGGGGAACCCGCTTCCTGGACAGAGGCGGATTTCTCCGGCAAGCGCATCCTCCTGGTGGAGGACAATGAGCTGAACCGGGAGATCGCGGAGGCCATCCTGACGGAGACCGGCTTCGAGGTGGAGTCCGCGCCGGACGGCACGGATGCGGTGGACATGGTCCGCCAGTCCGGGGAGCATTATTACGATGCCGTCCTCATGGACGTGCAGATGCCCGTGATGGACGGCTACGAGGCCACCAGGACCATCCGGGCCCTGCCCAGGCAGGACGTGAAGACCCTGCCCATCATCGCCATGACGGCCAACGCCATGGAGGAGGACAAGGAGAACGCCCTGAAGAACGGCATGAACGCCCATGTGGCGAAGCCGATCGACATCGAACTGTTCCTGAAGATCCTGGGCAAGTATTTAGGATGAAGCATAAAGCATGAAAAATCCCCTCCCTGCCGGGGTTTCCGGCGGAGAGGGGATTTCTGTGTCTACAGTTGTGCCCCCGCTTCCAGCTTCTGGGCGATCAGGGTGTCCATGCAGTGCTTATGGGGCACGCCGCCGCTGTTGCAGTCGAAGACCTCCTCCCTGCAGGTGTGGAACAGCCAGTCGTGGTAATAGCCGAACAGCTCCCCGGAAAGCCAGGGGTGCCGCAGCTTTTCGTCCCTGGTGCTGTCCCAGGCCCGGGTGATGAAGGGCTTTCGGACGAAGACGTTCAACGCGTTGAACCCTCCCTCCCTGGTATGGGCCTTACAGCTGACGCAGAGCTCCTGCCTGCGGGGCTTCGGGATGAAGTGGAGCATGCCGCTGCTGAAGATGATATCGTAGTCGTCATCCGGCTGGTAGTCCAGGATGTCGGCCTTGAAAAGCCTTACGGCCACCGCGTTGTGCTCCGCCAGGCGCTTGGCCTTGTCGATGCCCTGCTCCGAGATGTCGAAGGCAGTGACGCTGTAGCCGCATTTGGCCAGGAACACCGCATCCTTCCCCTCCCCGCAGCCCATGTCCAGCACCCGGTAGGGCCTGATGGGGGGAAGGAGCTTCATGATGTCGTAGCAGATGCGGTTGGGCTGGAGCCCCCAGTAATATTCCTCTGTCTCATACCGCTTGTCGTAGTCCGTCACCACGCTGCGGTAGCCCAGCAGGGCGTCCACGGTGGTGTTCAGGGCCGCCGCCAGCTTAGGCAGCATCTCGATGTCCGGGTAGGCGGTGCTGTTCTCCCATTTCGACACCGCCTGGAAGGAAATGTTCAGGGTCTTTGCCAGCTGGTTCTGGGTCAGGCCCAGCTCCCTGCGCCTCTTGCTGATGACTTCTCCAGTTTTTAGATGTTCCATTGTCTGCCGCCTTTCTCCTGTGGGATGCATTGCTATCGTGACTCTTTTATCCTAATACAAGAAGGCGGGGAGCGCAATAACGCGGAGGGGGAATCCCTGCAAAGAATTCACCTGACGGTTGAAGGAAGCGGAATGGCGCGGAATGAGGAGAGCCGCGAAGCCGTGAAAGCTTGACACTGGAAAAGCCAGATAGTATACTGAAAATACCATAATCTATCAAAATACGGAGGTGCATAAGAACATGCCAAACGCATATTTTACCATTCAAAGGCCGGACAATGATGCCTTCAAAGGGTATCTTCCCGGCAGCCCCGAGCGGGCCGCGCTGAAGGCGGAGCTGGCGAAGCAGTCCGCTGAGGTGGTGAAGATTCCCCTGATCATCGGCGGGAAGGAGGTCTGGACCGAGGACACCATCCAGGTCACCATGCCGCATGACCACAAGCACGTCATCGCAGAGTGCTGCATGGCCGGGGAAAAAGAGCTGAACATGGCCATCGAAGCCGCTTTGGAAGCCAAGGACGCCTGGGAGGCCATGCCCTGGGAACACCGCTCCGCCATCTTCCTGAAAGCGGCGGACATGATCACCGGCTCCTACCGCCAGGTGCTGAACGCTTCCACCATGCTGGGCCAGTCCAAGACCGTGTTCCAGGCGGAAATCGACATCGCGGAGCTGGCGGACTTCCTGCGCTTCGGCGTGTGGGGAGCACAGGAGATCTTCGGGGACCAGCCCGCCAGCAGCGCCGGGGTGTGGAACAGGCAGGACTATCGCCCCCTGGACGGCTTCATCTGCGCCATCTCTCCCTTTAACTTCACCTCCATCGGCGGAAACCTGCCCACGGCCCCTGCCATCGTAGGCAATGTGGCCCTGTGGAAGCCTTCCCGCACGGCGGTGCTCTCCAACTATTATTACATGAAGCTGCTCCAGTGGTGCGGCCTGCCCGCGGGGGTCATCAACTTCGTGCCCTGCACCGGCGGCGACATGAGCAAATATGTGGTGAGCCATCCCAAGATGGCGGGCTTCCACTTCACCGGCTCCACCGGGGTCTTCCAGAGCGTGTGGAAGCAGGTGGGGGAGAACATCGCCTCCTACGCCAATTATCCCAGGCTGGTGGGGGAGACCGGCGGCAAGGACTTCATCTTCGCCCACAATACCGCCGATATCGAGCCTCTGGTGGCGGCAATCGTCCGTGGCTCCTTCGAGTACCAGGGACAGAAATGCTCCGCCTGCTCCAGGGCTTTCGTGCCCGCCAGCATCTGGCCTGTGGTGGAGAAGCGCTTAAAGGAGCAGACCGCCACTTTGAAGGTGGGGGACGTGCAGGAGTTCGATACCTTCATGGCCGCAGTCATCGACAAGGCATCCTTCGAGACCTGCAAGGGGTACATCGACAGGGCCGCCGCATCGCCGGAGTGCGAGTTCGTGGCAGGGGGCAGCTATGACGACAGCAAGGGCTGGTTCGTGCAGCCCACCATCATCCGCTGCAAGACGCCCACCTACGAGTCCATGGTGAAGGAGATCTTCGGGCCCATCGTCTCCATCTATGTGTATGAGGACGACAAGCTGGAGGAGACCCTGGCCATCTGCGACAGCGCCTCCCCTTACGCCCTCACCGGGGCCATCTTCGCCCAGGACAGGGAGGTCATCGTGAAGATGGAGAAGGCCCTGCGCAACTCCTCGGGCAACTTCTACATCAACGACAAGTGCACCGGCGCCGTGGTAGGACAGCAGCCCTTCGGCGGGGCCCGGGCTTCCGGCACCAACGACAAGGCGGGCACCGTGCTGAACATGATCCGCTGGGTCAGCCCCCATACGGTGAAGGAGACCTTCAGCCCTTCCAGCGCTATTGCTTATCCTTATATGACGGAGGCGTAGTATCATTAGAAAGAGTTTGTTTCTCTATAAATGCACAGGGCTGTCAGGACATGGTTATTCCTGACAGCCCTGCATTTTATTGCAGTTCATCCCGGCATCATCCGCCCTGTCTTGTCATCTCACCTCCACCGGCAGCATGTATCCCTGTGCGTCAAACCCAATCCGCCCGACGCACAGCTCCCTGTGCCAGCCCTTCCCCTCGGGGTAGTCCTCCAGCGGTGTCCCGAAGCGGTGGTACGCTATCAGGTAGCTGTCCCGGCCGGGCAGCTTCAGAATGCTGTGGTGGCCTGTGCCCAGGATGCCACGGCTGGCATCCTTCTGCAGAATGGGATATTTGAATTCCACCGGCCCCTCCAGCTTTTCCGACACGCCGTAGTTCACATGATAGTCCTCGCTGCCCGTGTCATCGCAGGACCAGGTGAAATGATAGAGGCCCCCTCTTTTCAGCACGGTCACAGCTTCACGGAAATCCGTAAGTCCGTCTATGTTCTGCAGCGTATCCTCCTCCACATGGAGCATGTCCTGTGCCAGCCGCACCATAGCAGCGGCTCCGTTTCCGAACAGCAGAAAGCATCTGTCCTCCTCCCAGTACAGGGAAGGGTCGATGGTCTGGCCCATGCGGATGCCTCTGCGGTGCATCATCTCCATGGTCAGCAGCGGCTCCTCCATGGCCCGGAAAGGCCCTGTGGGGGACTTTGCCGTTGCTGCGCCGATGCAGGATGTGCCGCTTTTGTCCTTGGCGCAGAAGTAGAAGAAATACTCCTCTCCCTTTTTCGTGACGCAGGGCGCCCAGGCGCTGCCCACGGCCCAGGGAACCTCCCGGGACACGTCCAGGATCCTCTCCCCTCTCCGGAAATGCCTGCCGTCCTTGGAGGTGAACACGTAGAATTCCGTTCCCGACCAATGGGGGAAGCCGTCCGTGGTGGGGTACAGATAATACACGCCATCCTCGTAATACAAGTCAGGGTCTGCGTACAGCCCCTCCGCCACCGGGTTCTTTCTGCCATACGCTTCCTGCAGCGCCTCGTATTCCTTCTCTGTAATCATCATGACACCGCCGTGGCGCTTTTTCGTATCCCCCATGTCGTACTGCTCCGGGGAAAGAATCCGAAACTCTCCGGAATCCAGATTCTCCGTCACCATGGGCAGATATCCCTTCCCCTCCAGGAACCGATCCGCGATCAGGCACCAGCTCCCGTCCGGCAGCCGGTACCCCTCCGGCCCCTCCACGCCCACCAGATCCCGCAGCATCGGGGAGTCTATCTGGGTGAATTCCCCCAGCAGGGAATCCGCCTGCTCCAGGATCAGGCGCTTGGTCACCTCATCCTTGGAGACGCGGTAGTACCTGCCGCCGCTCTCCAGGATGGTGGTATCGATGACATGGTCGTCCCGCTCCATGTAGAGGAAGGTGTCGGAAAATGCCCTGAAATCCTTTGTGTACGCGGCGTATATCCGCTGCTTGCTCCTCTCCTCCGAGGCGGCCTTTACCATGGAGGCGAAGAACACCAGGAATTCCCCTCTCTCCCGGTCGAACACGGCCTCCGGGGCCCATACGCAGCCCGCTTCCGGCAAGCCTACCTGGCAGGCCCTCTCCCCGCTCCAGTGCACCAGATCCTCCGACTCCCAGACGATCAGATCCCGGCTCCCCCTGTACTGGGCATCCTCCCAGCCATGTCCGGCCTGGATGCGCAGATCCGTGGCGATGAGGTAGATTTTGCCGTCCAGGGGGCTGCGCACCGGGTATGGATCCCTGACCCCCCTCATGCCGATTCGTGAATAAAGAACCGGTTTCCCGTCATTCAGATCCTCCCAGTGAAGCCCGTCCCTGCTGACCGAAAAGTAAATCTGCTCCCCGTCCTTTTGCTCACCGATGAAATGTACGAACAGATATGCTGTCATTTTTTTCTCCCTTGTCCCTGATGCTTCGCCGCCTCTGTCACAGCATCTTCACCATGATGACCTCATCCCGGTAGGTGCCGTCCTTTAGCTTGAAGGCCCTGGGCTGGACGCCGTATCTCCGGAAGCCGTGCTTTTCGTACAGGTGGAGCGCCCTGGCGTTGTCCTCGAAGGTGCCGAGCTCCAGCTGCTCGAAGCCGTTCTTCCGGCTTTGCTCTATGGCGATCTCCAGCATGATGCCACCCAGCCCTAAGTTACAGCAGCTCTGCTGGATAGAGACCCCTAGGTAGGCCCTGTGGCAATATTTCAGGTAGCGGCGGACATAGGATACCCCCAGGTCCGCCACAACGCGCCCCTCCAGGAAGGCCGTCACCATGAAGCATTTTGAATCCTCCGCGATCTCCGTCAGGTTGGCTCTCATGACACTTATGTCATAATCGCACTCCTCCGGATACCGGGACATGAAATAAGTCTCCGCCGATGTGATCGTCCGGTGGGCGCAGAGGGACTCCGCGTCCTCTGCCGCCGCGCTCCGGATGGTGACATGCCCTCCCGCTCGGAGCGTCATCTCCCTTGGTTCAATCAACATGATATCCACCGCCTTTCCCGGTATCCGTCGTGGCACCGGTCCCTTTCCTCCGCTTCCTTTTGCTTCCCTTTTCCTTCTGGCTTCCCTTCTGCGCCGAATCCCCGGCTCTGCAGAAAGGGCAGAAGCCGCACATGGCCCTGCCCTCCGCTTCTCCGTCATCCCACCCGGTTGTAATTGATCAGGCAGCCCTTCAGGATAATCTGCCGCTCCTCGTCCGTCAGCTCGCCCAGGCGCAGTCCGAAGGCGCTCAGACCGTCCTTGCCCACCGTATAGGCGGCAATGGTCTCCGCCTTCTCCTCCACGGCCTTGCGGATGCCGGGAAGGAAGAGATAGTCCAGATTCCGGAAGGGCAGCTCTCCCTCCTCGATAAGGAAGGGCAGCATGCCCCAGTTGATCAGGTTGGAACGGTAACGCTTTGTCGCGTATTCGTTGGCGATATTTGCCCAGCCCCCCAGCACCTTCTGGCAGGAGGCGGCCTGCTCCCTGGCGGAGCCGTCCCCGGGCTTCACGGCGAAGATGGTGGAGCCGAAGCCGGTGTTGGAATGGTTGGCCTCCGGGTACTGCCCCTTGATCACGCCCATCAGCTCCTTCAGGATGGGCAGCTCCTGGCAGGGATGCCCTCCGGCCATGCGGGCCTTCTCCGCCTTCTGGATCTCCTTGGCGCGGCCCACATATTCCGGATCCTTGCGGCTTAAGGTGAACTCCGCCAGCCCCAGGGGATTGGAGCGGTAGGAGGAGGTCTCCCCGGAGGGAATCAGCTCGTCCGTGGTGGTGACAGGGTCGTGGATCTCGCTGACCACCTGCAGGAGAAGGTTCTCCGGCAGCGCCCCCATCTCGGGCCAGTCCTTGATGTTGGGCCCAAGCTGGATCTCCACGTCAGGGTCGGCCACGCCCTTGGAGTCGAAGACGCGGTTTGCGTATATTTTGCTGTCGAAATGATATTTGTATTTCCCGATCTCCCCGTCGAAGTCCGTGGCCGGGGTCAGCACGCCCTTGTTGGCCGCTGTGGCAGCGATGGAGCGGGCGTCCATCAGGGCCACGGAGGAAATCTGGCCGTTCTGGAGCTTGCTTCCCTCCCTGTTGGGGAAGTTGCGGGTGGAATGGCGGATGCTGAACGCATTGTTGGCCGGGGTGTCGCCCGCGCCGAAGCAGGGGCCGCAGAAGGCCGTCTTCATGACAGCGCCGGTCTCCATAATCGCCGCGGCACAGCCGTTTCTCACCAGCTCCATATACACGGGCATGGATGCGGGGTACACGCTCAAAGTGAAGCTGTCCGCGCCGATGGAGCTGCCCTTCAGGATGTCGGCCGCGGCGCAGATGTTCTCGAAGCCGCCGCCTGCGCAGCCCGCGATGATGCCCTGCTCCACCATGAACTTCCCGTTCTTCACCTTGTCCCTTAAATGGAACTGCAGGGGTTCGCCGTCCGGGCCCTTTGCGCCGCCCAGGCTCACCAGAGCACGTTTCTCCGTCTCCTCCAGGATGTCCATGAGATTAGCGTTCAGCTCCTCTATGGTATAGGTGTTGCTGGGATGGAAGGGCATGGCGATCATGGGCCGCACCTTGGACAGGTCTACCTGGATCATGCCGTCATAATAGGCCACTTCCCCGGGGGCCAGCTTCCTGTAGTCGCCTTTGCGCCCGTGGATTTCATAGAAGTCCTCAATCTCCTGGTCTGTCTCCCAGATGGACGACAGGCATGTGGTCTCCGTGGTCATCACATCGATGCCGATACGGAAGTCCGCGCTCAGGGACGCCACGCCGGGGCCTACGAACTCCATGACCTTGTTCTTCACATAGCCGTTCTTAAATACGGCGCCGATGATGGCCAGGGCCACGTCCTGAGGGCCCACGCCCTTCACGGGCTCTCCCGTCAGGTACACGCCCACCACCTGGGGCCTGTTAATGTCATAGGTCTGGTTCAGCAACTGCTTCACCAGCTCCGGGCCGCCCTCGCCCACGGCCATGGTGCCCAGCGCCCCGTAGCGCGTGTGGGAATCTGAGCCTAAAATCATCTGCCCGCCGCCCGAGAGCATCTCCCTGGCGTACTGGTGAATCACCGCCTGGTGAGGGGGCACATAGACGCCGCCGTACTTCTTGGCGCAGGTCAGGCCGAACATATGGTCGTCCTCATTGATGGTGCCGCCCACGGCGCACAGGGAATTGTGGCAGTTGGTGAGCACATAGGGCATGGGGAACTTCTGCAGCCCCGAGGCCCTGGCGGTCTGGATGATGCCCACGAAGGTGATGTCATGGCTGGTGAGCTTGTCGAACCTGATCTTCAGCCTGTCCATATCGCCGGAGGTGTTGTGGCTCTCCAGGATACCGTAGCTGATTGTCTGTTTCGCCGCCTCTTCCCTGGTGATTTCCTTTCCTGTTTTGGCCAAAAGCGCCTTCTGCGCCTCCGGCGTGTCGGCGATGATCTCCCTGCCGTTTACCAGGTACGCGCCGCCTTGTAATAATTCTATCATAGATTGGGCTCCTCTCTCATTTTTACATGCTTCCCCTGCTTGCTGCCTCATTTATAGAATCGCCGCGGTTCATTCCCCGCCGGTGATATGGATCAGGATCGCCTCCCCCCGGAATCCGGCTCCGCCTACCAATTGCAGCACCTGCCTTTCCCCCTCTATGACATCCCTGTCATAAAAGTGGACATGGCCTGCCAGCACCAGCTCCACCGGGCTATCCGCCCCGGTGGTCAGGGACACGAACTTTTCGGATTCCTCATTGGGGTATATCCCGCCGTAATTGCCAGCCCCTATCACCACAGGGCTGCCCCAGGCCTCTTTGGCCTTCCCCAGCACCGACTGGGTCATGAAGGGCACATGGGCCAGGACGATCACCGGCCTGCCCTCTGCCAGGATCTCCTCATATGCCGGGAACACGCCCACGTCCACCTGCCCGGGGCTGTCGTCTATGCCCACGATGGAAAACTCTCCGAAATCCAGCGAATGGATTGCCGTATTGTCCTGCATGAACGGCTCCAGCAGGGGCAGGTAGCTCTCCTTCCCCGCCTCCGTCATATACTCCCAGGGATAGGTCCAGTCATGGTTGCCGTTGACATAGAGATAGGGCATGTCCAGCGCTCCCAGCTGTTCGGCCAGCCACTGCACATTGGCCTGGGAGGGCGTGTCGATGATGTCTCCGCCCAACAGGACGACATCCACCTGGTTCTCATTGGCATACCGTATCCACTCCGGGAACTGCTCCGCTGACGGCACCCCTTCCTCGTTGAAGAAGGTGGGATACCTGGCCTCCTCGTTGGCCGCCTCCTGCTCCGAGGCCTCCTGGCTTCGGACGATTGCATGGGTATCCGTCAGGAACAGTAGGGTATACTCCCCCGTAAGCCCTTTCAGCCGGACAGTCTCCTCCGTGATATGCTTCTCCCAGGCTCCCCGGGCCGCCGTCCCTTCCGCTTGGCCATCCTTCCGGCCTCCCTCACCGGCATCGCCGCAGCCCGTCAGAGCGGCCAGGGCCAGCAGGGATATGACTGCAAAGGCGTGCCCGATCGCACGCCTTCGCAACATTTTTTCCTTTTTGTCCAAATAATGCACTTCTGTTTCTCCAGATTACAGGGTCACCTTGTCCAGATGCCAGATCTCGTCCACATACTGCTGGATGGTCCTGTCGGAGGTGAACTTGCCGGAGCAGGCCACGTTCAGGATGGCGCTCTTCGCCCAGCCCTCCCTGTCTCTGTAGGCAGCCTCTACCTTCTTCTGGGCCTCCGCATAGGGCTTGAAGTCCTTCAGGATGAAGTAGGTATCCGCCCTGGAGGTGGACAGGGTGTTCAGCAGGGAATTGTACAGGGTGCGGAACAGCTCCTTGTCCTTGTCGTAGGTCCCGTCGATTAGCTGGGTCAGCACCATGTGGATGTCCTTGTCGCTGTTGTAGATCTTCATGGGGTCATAGCCGCCGTTGTTCTCGTAGTTTATGACCTCATCGGAGGACAGGCCGAAGATGAACGCGTTCTCCTCTCCCACCTCTTCCACGATCTCCACATTGGCGCCGTCCATGGTGCCAAGGGTCAGCGCGCCGTTCAGCATGAACTTCATGTTGCCCGTGCCGGAGGCCTCCTTGCTGGCGGTGGAGATCTGCTCGGACACGTCCGCCGCGGCGAAGATGATCTCCGCGTTGGACACATTGTAGTTCTCTATGAACACCACCTTGATCTTGCCGCCGATGGAAGCGTCGTTGTTCACCACCTCCGCCACCGCGTTGATCAGCTTGATGGTCAGCTTGGCGTTCTTATAGCCAGCAGCCGCCTTGGCCCCGAAGATGAACGTCCTGGGGAAGAACTCCATCTCCGGATGGGCCTTCAGCTCATTGTACAGATACATCACGGGGTACGGAGAGCATCCCCAGCTTCTGGTTGGGCACATCGTAGGTGACC
>CAMTBF010000025.1 GCA_947068385.1 uncultured Lachnospiraceae bacterium | reverse complement strand
CCCCGGAACGAAAAATACAAAAGAGGCTATTTCGCCGAATGGCGCTGGGCAGACCGGGTGAAGGACAGTCTCCTTCCCCGGATGGATTTCTATCTGGACATGACCGCGGAAGGGGCTCCTGCCATGGTCTCCGGCCAGGCCTACCGCGAAGCCCTCTCCCAGGCCGCGGCCCAGCCCTTCCGCATGGTGCCCTACTTCGACCCGGGGGTATGGGGAGGCGACTGGATGGCGGCCCGCTTCGGCCTGCCGGAGAACGGCAGCAACTACGCCTGGAGCTTCGACGGCGTGCCGGAGGAGAACAGCCTCCTCCTGGATTTCGGCGGGCAGTCCCTCCAGACACCCGCGCTGAACCTGGTCCATTCCTGTCCCAGGGAGCTGCTGGGGGACAGGGTGCACGCCCGCTTCGGCAGGGAGTTCCCCATCCGCTTCGACATGCTGGACACCATGCACGGCCAGAACCTGTCCCTCCAGGTGCACCCCCTGACGGAATATATCCAGCAGCAGTTCAACATGCACTACACCCAGGACGAGAGCTATTACCTGCTGGACGCCCAGGGCGAAGACCCCTGCGTCTATCTGGGGATCCGGACCGGAACCGACCCGGAGGAGATGCGCCGGGCGCTGGAGGAGGCCCAGAGCGGCGGCCCGGCCTTCCCTGCGGAAAGGTTCGTCAACCGCATCCCGGTGAAGAAGCACGACCATGTGCTGATCCCCGCCGGGACGGTGCACTGCTCCGGCGCGGATACCATGGTGCTGGAGATCAGCGCCACCCCCTATATCTTCACCTTCAAGCTCTGGGACTGGGGGCGGCTGGACTTGGACGGCAGGCCCCGGCCCATCCACCTGGAGCACGGCATGGCCAACATTCAGTGGGAAAGGGATACCGAGTGGGTAAAAGAAAATTTGATAAACGCAGTCACCATACTGCATCAGGATGAAAACGGCACCGTGGAGCGCACAGGCCTGCACAGGCGGGAGTTCCTGGACACCTACCGGGTCAGCACGAAAAAAGAGCTGCCGATCCGCCGAAACGGCAGCGTCCATGTCATCAACCTGGTGGAGGGCTCCCATGCCCTGCTCTTAAGCCAATCGGAGAACTTCCCGCCCTTCGCGCTGCACTACGCGGAGACCTGCATCGTGCCGGAGGCCGCCGGGGCATACAGCATCCTCTCCCCGGAGGGGGAGCCCATCCGGGCAATCATCGCCTGTGTGCGGGACTGATGGAAATCCCATGCAGGCTTGGGTACGGGGCGCATATCGAAATGCCGTCCTGTCCCGCACGCTGGAATGAGCCCCGGGGGTTTAGTCCCCCAGGTCTATCTCCTCCTGGACGTACACGGCCTCCTCGATCAGCCCTATGCCCATGAATACGGCCCATATGTAGGGAGCGCCGTACAGGTTCAGGGTCTTCGGCCCTACGATCCTCTTCGGCGCGCCCTCGCCCACCTGGTCTTGGATCAGCTTCTCGTAAGCCTTCTCGAAGGTGCTCCTGGTGATGGAGCGCTCACGCCTGTCGGTGAAAAGCTCCCCTCCCTTGATGGTGTAGGTAAAAGGAAGGCCTTTCTTGGTGAGAAATCGTTGTCCCTCGTGTGCCTGGATGGCGTCCCACAGGCCAGGGACGGTTATCTTTGATGTATTGAGCTTCATATGCCTCCTTGCGCCGCTTTCGGCGGTATCGGACCGTAAGCTGTCCTGGATCCGTTCTGGTTCTTTTAATCGTACCCGATATGGCATATATTGTCAATGAAAAATACGGCCTTTTCCGGGATTGGCTATGCCTCCTCCCGCTTCCGGCGCAGGATCTCCGTATTCTGCTCCACCTCCCTTTTCGTCAGGGGATAGCCCAGCCAGATGATCAGGAACACCGCCAGGTAGCAGACCCCGGGGACCAGGGTGGCCACGGTATAAATCCGCTCCGACACGGCTTCCGTCTGGGCAGGGGCCT
This sequence comes from uncultured Lachnospiraceae bacterium, assembly GCA_947068385.1. Classification (GTDB taxonomy): domain Bacteria; phylum Bacillota; class Clostridia; order Lachnospirales; family Lachnospiraceae; genus Acetatifactor. The sequence continues at coordinate 13,138 of CAMTBF010000025.1, read as the reverse complement.
CCGACACATAGCCGATGGCGGTCAGCACGAAGCCGCCCAGTCCCCCGGCCAGAGCCTGACCCACCTTCCTGGCGAAGGAGTACACCGCGTAGACCGTGCCGTCCTCCCGCCTATCGGTGACTATCTCCTGGTAGTCGATGATGTCCGTGATGAAGGCCCAGATGACCATGTTGAAGAGCCCCGCCCCCAGGGTGCCCAGGAACAGCAGCGCCATGAACAGGGGGATGCTCCTGACCCGCAGCAGGAACAGGGCCAGATAGACGATTCCCGCCACCAGCATCCCCAGGGCCCCGGCCTCCTTCTTCCCGAATTTCAGGACGATGGTGGAGATGAAGGGGGCCAGCAGCAGCGTGCCGCCGATTCCCACCACGTTGGCCGCGGACAGCGCCTTTGCGTTCCGGAAGTAGTCCAGGAACAGGTAATTGTTCATGGTCTGCCCCAGCAAGGTGGCCAGCAGCAGCACCAAAGCGGCGCACACCAGCGCCAGCAGGGGCCTGTTCCGCCCCAGGCCTTTGAGCATGTCCAGGGCGCCCTCCCCTGTGCCTTCCTTTTTTTCGAAGACCACCCGCTCCCGGCACAGCGCGTAGCAGAGGACATAGCAGACAATGGCCAGCAGGCCGAACACGACTGCGGTGAGCGTGAAACGCACGGGCAGCACCACCTGGTTCCCCGCCCCGTCCGTCCTGTACACGATAAGCGGCACCAGCACCCCGATGGCCAGGCCCGCCAGGCTGGCGCCGATGCTGCGGAAGGTGGAGAGGGATGCCCTGTCCTTCACGTCCGGGCTGATCACCGAGGCCATGGAGCCGTAGGGGATATTGATGGCCGTATAGCAGAAGCTGCTCCACAGCAGGTACGTGAAGGTCACATAGACCAGCTTGGCCCCATAGGGCCAGTCCCGCACGAAATACAGGTACATGATGGTGCTGGCCACCGCCACGGGGACGCACATGCGCCGTATCCAGGAGCGGAACCTGCCGTCCTTCGCGGGCCGCATGCGGTCTACGATACGCCCCATGGTCACATCCGTAAAAGCGTCCACGAACCTGGCCCCCAGGAACAATACGCCCACCGCGAAGCCGCTTAAGCCCAGCACCTTCGTATAGAATACCATTAAGTAGCTGCTGGCGAATATGAAGCTGAAATCATTGCCGAAGTCCCCGAACATGTACCCAATCTTGTCCCGGATCCCAAAAGGGCGCACATCGCCGCCCATGTCCTGCCTTACATTTCCCTTGTCATCCACTGTCCTTGCCATATGAACCTCCACCTGCACAATCGTCTGCGCCTTATGTCGCACAATGGAGTTATTTTCCCACATCCGGGAAAATTTATTCAGAACTTTACTTTGCCACGGAAATGTATTATATTTGAAACAATCTTGAAACAATCAATCGTAGAAGAAAATGGAGGAAACGCTTCAGATGGCCATACTTACCGTATTTTTCCAGATGCTTTCGCTGCTGATCATGATCGGGGCCGGATGGCTCATGGCCAGGAGGGGGATGCTGGACGAGCACACCAACACCCAGATGTCCAGGATGATCGTGAACGTGTTCAATCCCATGCTGATGGTCTCCAGCGCCGCAGGCTCCGTGGGGCTGATCCCCCTGGAGACCATTTTGCTGGTGGGGCTGATCGCCCTGGGGATGTTCGCCCTGTTGATCCTGGCGGGCATGGTCCTGTCCCCTCTGTTCGAGAAGCGGCCCGACCAGAAGAAGATCTACCAGATGATGTTCGTCTTCTCTAACCTGGGGTTCATCGGCATACCTGTCGTGAGCAGCATACTGGGGCCCCAGTACGTGGTCTATGTCACCGAGTTCCTGCTGCTGTACACCGTCGTGTTCTATACCTATGGGGTGACGCTGATGGACGGGAAGTTCTCGCTGGCCTCCCTGAGGGCCATGGTGAACCCGGGGCTGATATCCGGCATCGTGGCCATCCTGATCATCGTGCTGGGCATCCCCCTTCCGGGCTTCCTCATGACGGCGGTGACCTATCTGGGGAACGTGACCTCCCCCATGGCCCTGGTGGCCGTGGGCTTCGCCCTGGCCCACACGGATCCCAGGCGCATCTTCTGCCAGCCCAAGCTCTATGTCTTCTCCGTGGTGAAGCTCCTGGCTCTGCCCCTTGCGATGCTGCCCCTGGTGAGGCTGGTCACGGACGACCCGGCCCTGCTCTCCGTCTGCATGGTCATGTTCGGCATGCCCATCGGCAACATGCCCCTGATCCTGGGGAACCAGAAGGGCATCGATGGCAGCACCTGCAGCGCTGCCATCATTCTGACTACCATATTGTGCGTGTTCACTATTCCCGTATTGCTGTCGCTGGTGGGGTGACGGGCCCGGGGCGCAGGATTCCTGCGCTTCAGGCCTGCCCGGGCCCCCTGCGCTCCGCCACCTTCTGCCGGATCCAGGACAGGATGACGTCCACCCCCGCGGGCCCTCCGTCCACGTTCCGGAAGCCGTTGACGATGATGTCCGCGTTCCACTTGGAGGACTCCACATACTGCCGCTGCCTGGGCTGGACGGCCTGGACATACCTGTCCATGATGTCGTCCAGGTCATAGCCGAAGTTCAGGTTCCGGGAGATGCGCCGCCGCAGCCTCTCGTCCTGGTCGCAGTCCACGAACACCTTCAGGTCGAGCAGGGGCGCCATGGCCTGGTCCCAGAGGATGAACATCCCCTCTATCAGGACTACGTCCACGTCTCCCGCCTCCCTGACAGCCGCCACGTCCGCGTGGAGCCTGTCCAGATCCAATGTATCCGGATGGTTGTCGTCCCGGTATGTCCTGCCGTCCAATATGCCCACGACCTCCGGGCGCTCCGAGGGCTCCCTGAAATACTTGTCCATATGGAAGACCTTGACTTTGTAGTCCGCCAGCCGCTCCTCCAGCCTGTCGCTCAGGGTGGACTTGCCGCTGGCGCTGCAGCCCCCTATCCCTACTACATATGCCTGCTTCATCCGCGTACCTCCTTTGTTCACATTGATTACAGTCTAACACGGATGACGCGATTATACAATCCTTATTCTTCCTCCGTCCAGGAGCCCTGCGGGCCGTCCTCCTGTTGGCTGACGGTGTCCAGGGCCCCCTCCACCAGCTTAATCATCTCCCAGATAGAGCGGAAGTAGACTGTCCTGTTCTGGTCCATCCAGGTGATCCTCCCCTGCCAGCTGCTGTTCTGGCGGTGCTGCACGCGGATGATGAACGTCCCCAGTTCCCCGTGTCTGCCCAGCAATTCCTCGTCTTTCATGACCCTCGTCCTTTCCTGTCTGATTTCTGTCTGCCGCTCCCCTTTGTCGAAGGTGCGGCTGTCCGTGGTGGGATGCGGGAAGTTCAGGGAGTCATAGAGCTGCTCCAGCCCGAACATCGCCTCCTCTATCGTAGAGAAGCACACCGCCTCCCTCTCATAGGCATGGTAGAACCTGCCCTTCAGCTGCCCGTCCCGGGCCTGGTCGATGCACAGCACCACGCCGTTGGGCGCCCCCAGATACCATTGAGACCTGTCCATCCGCTATCCCCTGCCTTTGTCCATGAGCGCCCTGCCCTTGTCCGGAGGGCAGATGACGCTGTTCACATAATACTGGATCCCCGTGCGCTGCCTCCCTATCAGGAAACGGCAGCTGATGCGCTTCTGGATCACATCGCAGTTCTCCCTGGTAGTGTTCATCAAAAGCACCAGGTACTGGCCCTTGCCGTACCTGCTGATGGCATCGCTGTGCCGCACGGAGCTCCGCAGGGCCTCCTCCAGCCGCCCTGTAAGCTCCTCCAGCATCTGCCCGTCCCGCATGGGGTTGCCCTTGCTGTCCACCACCATGCACAGCATCAGGTACACGGACTGGCCACCCCGCTCCATCATCCGCTCCACCATGCGGTAGATGCCCTGGAATACGGGATAGGCGCAGAGATACCCTCCCGTCCCGTTCTCCTGGCCCTCCGACAGCTTCTGCTGGATGTCGTCCAGGGCGTCCTGCCTGTGCTCCATCTGGGTGCCCAGCCTGTTGAAGAGCTCCATCATCCGCCGGGAGGGCCGCAGGCCCTGCTCCTGGAAATAGAAATCCACCGTGTCGTTGTAGAGCCTCCTGGCCTCCTCGTAGCGGCCCATGGCCACCAGGGCCTCCATGATGACCGTCTCCCAGTCCGACAGGGGGCTGATGGCCGCGGCGTACCGGCCCAGCTCCTCCATCTGCGGGAAGTCCTGGCTGGCCCGCAGCAGCCCCACCGCCCTCTCCATGCAGCGGCAGAACAGGCCCCTGTACCGCCTGGCCTCCTGGGCCACCCAGAAGACCGCCGCCTGCTGGGGCAGGAACTCCCCGGTATAGGCCCGGCAGGCCTCCAGGTACAGCCCAAGCTGCTCCCGGGGGTCTCCGGCCTCCTCCGCCGCCCGGCAGAGCCTGTCGAACCGGGCCGCGTCCTCCTCCACCGGCACCTGGGCCGTCCAGCAGCACATGCCCTTCCTCTGCTCGATGTAGTTCACGTCCGGCAGCCCCGCCGCCCTCAGACGCCTCTTCGCATTGTATATCACGCTCCTGGCCGCGTGGTGCACGTCCAGGATGTCCCTGTCCTCGAAGAGCACCCGCTCCAGCATGTCCCGGCTGACGCCCTCCTGCCGGTGGTGCAGCAGAAGCTGCATCAGATAGTTGAACTGGGACTCGCTGGTCTTCCTGCTCCCGGCCACCAGCCTTCCGCCCCAGGATAAGGAGAATCCTCCGAACATCTGCACCCGCAGGCAGGGGACTTCCCCGCCTTCCTCTCTCTTTTCCATGCTCCCCCCTAATTCTCTGCCGCCTCCGGCCGCTGCCCTCTGTCCTGCCCGGCCAAAGCAGCCGCTCCCGCGCCGCTTCCCGCGGCATCTCCCACGGGCACCAACCTGCCGTGGAGCACGTACCTGGCATCTGTGAAGGCGTAGGCGCAGGTGGACAGAGTTATGTACCGCCCGCCGTCATCCGGCTCTGTCCCTGACGTAAAGTCCGACTGCTCCTGGCACCTCCACAAGTACTCCGTCAGCTCTGGGCAGCCCTCCGTATAGATGGTATAGGTGTCCGAGTAGCCGGAGGTGGTGTAGCCCGCGAATATGTCAATCCTGTAGTCGCCCTCCGGGGTCAGCAGCCACATCGCGGGATGGGCCTCGTAGAACCCCGGCTCCGCCCACCGCTCCAGGCAGGCGAACATGGATCCGTCCCGCATGTGGTGGCCGTAGACGATGGTGTTGGCGTCCGCGAAGCCCGGGCGGTTCAGGGACTCCACGAAGAGGGAGCCCCCTGCGCTGTAGCTGCCGTCGTAGGCGTGGTGCAGGTAGGCGTCGTTGTCCTCCCCCCGCAGCACGGGGTAGTCGATGGGCGTGTCCGGGCAGTACAGCCAGCCGCAGACGTCGCCGTTGACGGCCCGCAGGCCGTCGAAGTCCACCGCCAGGGGCGGGCTGTCGGCGGAAGGGCCGCCCTGCCCCGCTGTGCCGCTCCCCGAACCGCCGAGGCCGTCCGCCCCGGCCCCTCCGGACGGGGACGCCTCCCCCAGGCCGCCCGCGGCAGCCTGGCTGGTGAACCGGGCCGCGGCCTCGTCGTAGCGCCGGGCGCTGGCCCTGTACTCCAGCCGGGCCACGACGATGTAGCAGACGGAGAAGAGGAACACCGCCCCCAGCACGGCCGCCAGGGCGCGCCTAAGCCTCCTGCCCATACGCGCCTCCCGCCGCCAGAGCGGCCTCCTTCCGCGGATGTCCCATGCCGCCCTCCGCCGCATGGGCGGGCATGGCCCCTCCGCTTGGCTGAGGCTGCACAGCCCCGGCTGGTTCCGGCCGGGGCTCCGCTTTCCCCTGCCGCCCGCCAGGCATCCCCGCAGATGGCATGCCCGGCCTCGCCCCGCCCACGGCGGCGGCCTCCTTCCCGGCATCGCCGTGCCGCTCCAGGAACTCGTCGAAGACCTGCTCCGCCTCCTCCCGGGCCCGGGCCGCCTCCTCCAGGCTGTCGAAGCTGCCCAGGTAGCGCGTCCTCCCCTGGAAGGTGATCTGCGCCGCCCAGCGGCCCGTCCTGCGGTTCCTGTAGACCCCACGGATGCCGCTCTGGTTGCTGGCGGACACCCGGCGGCTGCGGATGCTCTCGATGCAGGTCCCCTCCACGAAGTGCCGGGTCCCCGCCGGATCCGACAGGCAGCCGCAGCTCTTCGTGTGCCCCGCCTGCAGGTTGGACTGGCTCACCACCGCGCTGCCGCCGCAGAGGCACCTGCAGCGCCAGTAGTGCTTCCCGCCCCGCCTGCCGTCATAGGCCACCACCGTCAGGCTCCCGAAGGTGCGCCCCACCCAGTCCTTCAGGGCAATCCGCCTACCCTTTCCGTTACCCGGCTCCGCTCCCATCCCGATGCACTCCTTTCCTCTCTGTCCCGTCCCCGCCATCCTGCTCCTGCCCTTCCTCCCGGCAGGCTGCAGCAGCCCGTCTGGCCGCTCCCCGCCCTCACCGGCTCCGCAGCCGCCCGGCCAGCATGTTCAGCATGGCCCCGCAGGCCGCGAAGCAGATCAGGTACACCTTCCCCACATTGCTGGTGCACACCTCCAGGAACGCGCCCACCACCGGATAGTGCAGGCACACCCTGCCGATCAGCTCGTTGTACCCCACGGGGTTCATGTCGTTCTCCGCGTTGGCGTCCCCCTTGGTGATGAACTCCCCCTCGCCCACCCGGTTCTTCACCACCCGGTGGGCGATGACGGAGCTCCCGCCGTGGAAGGCGATCACGTCCCCCTCCGCCACGTCCTCCGCCCGCAATGTCTCCACGTAGATCACGCTGCCCACGGGGATCGCGGGCTCCATGCTGCCGCTGACTACATTGTAGACTTCATATCCCCTGGCATGGGCCAGCGTGATCGGCAGATAGAGTGCGATCACGCTCACCAGGATCAAGGTGCCGAATATGTTGCAAAGGGCGGGAACCAGCTTCCCGCCCCGCCTGTTCGCTTCCAGTCCCTGTGGACTACTGCTCATCTTCCTTCTTCCCTTTCTTCCTGGCCGCCACGATCAGCCAGACGCCTGCCCCTGCCAGGGCCACCAGCACTGCCAGAAGGCCTGCCTTGGCCGGTGTGGGAAGCATGGCCAGGGGCGTGGCTATGTCGTCCAGGATGGTCTCGGCCCAGCCGGGCTCGTCTTCGGATCCATTGCCGTTCCCTTCGCCTTCCCCTTCGCCGTCGAAGCCTCCAAGGGGCGTATCCTCCTCGTCCAGGTCCTCATACTCCTCCGGCTCCGCCAGCGGGGGCACTTCCTCGTCCACCTCTACGACCTCCGGTTCCTGCTCCTCCTCGGGCTCCACCACCGTCACCGGCCCGGGCTGTGCAGGCGCCACCACAGGCTCCTGGGGCGGGGCAGGCTGCCCCGGCACCACCACTGTATTGGTATTGACCACCGTGGGAATAGGCGTATAGATGAAGGTGAACAGGTTCTGGGAGGCATCCGCCACCAAAGTCTTGCCCAGGTTGTAGGCCTGGGGCTGCCAGCCCTCGATGTACTGGTACGCCACCACCGGCTTGTCGCCTACATTCCCGTAGTATACCGCCCTGGGATACAGGTCGTTCCCGGCCTCGTCCTGATAGGCCACCGTGTAGGCCACGGTCTCGCCCTGTATGCCATAGGCCACTACGTAGTCCGCGTCCGCCTTCACCGTCACGGAGGGGGAGGCCAGCCTGCCGCTGGCATTGTCCTCGCCGCTTATCCGGAAGCCCTTCCGGTAGTACTTGCTGCCCTCGTTCAGGGCCACGCCGCCCTGTATATTGAAGATGACCTGGTCGTCATACCGCAGGCCGCTGACCACGCACACCTCTCCGTTCTCGATGCTCACCTGGGCGCCGCTGCCCTTCACCACCTGGACCACCTCCGGCCCGATCGTCCCCTGGGCCCCCGCGTAGAGGCGCAGCGTGTAGGTATATTCCTCCGCGGCCTGTGCCCTGCCGGACATCCCCCAGGCCAGGCTCAGCGCCAGGGCAAGGCTCAGGGCCTTCACGGCGTTCTTCGCCTTCTTCCGCTCCTTTATGCCCAGGATGGCCAGGAACAGGAGCAGCAGGCCGCTGACGCCGGCGGCTGCGATGTAGGGCAGCAGGTCGTTCTCGTCCCCCGTGCGGACGATCCTCGTCCGGGCGGAGCTGCCGCCATCCTCGTCCACCTCTACAGGATTGCCGCTGTCGTCCACCAAAATGGGGGTCCCGTTCTCGTCCACCACACGGGTCACCGTCTGGTTGTTCACGGTGGTGGTGTCCACCGCGAAGTTCATCTGCAGGCTGGCCAGGGTGTTCTGGTAGTCGTTGCCCTGGGTCTCGCCGTCCAGCGCCACCCGCAGGGTGATGACCCCCCGCTGGCCCGGGCTTAAGGTGTCCAGGTACAGGAAGTCCTCCAGCCCGCTGGTGGCGGCCTTCAGGCCCACGCGGCTGCTGTTGTTCTCGCCGCCCACGGTATCGCTGGTGAACAGAATCTCCCGGGCCCCGGCGGGATCCGTGTAGGCCAGCTCGTATTCATAGGCGCCGCCGCTGGCCCCGCTGCCCGCGGTCTCCTCCAGGGACTGCAGCACCTCGTTGGTCATGTACCAGTTGGCCGCCGATGCGTTATCATTTTTCAGGTTTAGTGTAATCGTGATGTCGTCTCCCGGCTGCAGGTCGTATACCACGCTGTTCATGTCCGCCGCCGAGCGGTCCTCCGACAGCTTGTTGTCGCTGGTGAATGTCACGTTCCTCTCCGAGGACAGCGTCTCCGCCCGCGCAGCAGCCGGAGCGCAGACGAGCATCCCTGCCAGGAGGACGAATGTCAGTAATCTTTTCCTCATTGTCTCTCCCCTCCTAGTTCAGGCGTAGCACGCCGTTGTCTATGGTCACCCTGCGGCCCCAGGCGCTCCAGATGGCGTCCTGGGCGTTGTGCTCCTGCACCGCGTCCACCTTGGCCTCGATGCAGAACCGGGCCCCATCGTATTCATAGGTCGTGGTAATGGTCGTGTACCTGCCCTGCGTCTCACGGGTCTCGCTGACCCTGCCGGCCACGCTTCCGTCGATGGTCAGCTTATCCGCGAACAAGGGCGTCCCGCTCTGGGAGTCCAGCAGCCTGCTGTAATAGAGCACGGTGCGCTCCTGGGTGGAGGCGCTCCCGTCCAGCAGCCAGGCATCGCCTATGTTCACCAGGTTCAGGTCGATCAGGTCCGGGGACAGGCTGGGAATCTTCTCCCCCTCCTGATCCACCCAGTACTTGTGGATGCTGACCCGGACATACTCATTGATGATGCCGCTGTTGTACACGCCCAACTCCTCCTGATAGGCCGCCCCCAGCTCCAGCTCCTGGCCCTCGCCCAGAAGCCCTGCCAGCAGCTCCCCCTCCACCGGGGCGCCGTTCTCCACCAGCGTGACGCCGATCTCATGGAGCTGGATGTTGGCCGCAAAATCATCCGAGAAATAGGTCAGCGCCGCCCTGGCCCCGCCGATGGAGCTGAACAGCAGCAGCCCTGCAGCCAGGGCAAAGGCGGCTATGGTGGTGACGGGGGAAGCAATCAGCTTCTTCAACTTCTTCATCAGTCATTCCCTCCTTCCGTCCTGCCGGCCAGAATCTCCGCCGACCAGTCCGCAGCCTGGGGCGCGAGAGCGTTCCCGGCGCTGTCATACTGTACCGGGAGGGACTCATAGATGACGACTACGTTACAGTCATCCCCCTCCTCCGCATCCTCGGGAAACGTGATCCGCACATCCAACTGGCTGGTCTGGGATTTGACCACCGTGCCGTCCTCGGCCGCGGCAATCCCTTGCACTATAGTATTGTAGTAATAATATCCGTCCCCGCCTGCCTGCCATCCGTCCCCGCTGTAGGTCAGCCCATACCGGCTGCCGCTGAAGGCCCTGGCCCGTACATACACGGGGCCGTCCCCCTCGTTGGTCACCACCAGATGCTTGGTATGCTCGGAATAAGTCTCCACGATCTCCGTCTCATGCCCCAGGTTCAGGGCATAGCCCCCGGAAGCGCTGGTATACGTGGTGAAATAGGCCCACGCGCTCCCTGCCGTGGCGGTAAGGACCGTGCCTGCCGCAAGGGCGGATATGGCTGTCAGAAAAACCTTTCCTTTCTTCATCTCATCCCACCCCCTTACTCATTCCCGCCGGGCGTCCCGGCCGGAATCTGTGTCCAGTTCCACACAGGCCCTGCCCCTGTCCCGTCGTCCGCGTACTCGAAATGGTTCGTGATCGCCGAACCCCGTCTGCCCGAACCATCATATAGGTTCCGAAAGGAAGCCACATTCGAGAAATCGGCGTCCTCCGGAGCAGCGTTAGTCATGGTCACCGTCTGCACCGCGGCGCTGTCCGCCGCCACCTGGTAAGTGGCCCCGGAGTAGGCCTCCGTGACGGTCACCACGGCCCCCACCGGAATCTTATCCACAATCAGCTCGCTCTGCGTCCCCGGCCCGGTGAAGGTCAAAGAGACTACATTGCTGTAAACCAGGCTGTCCCGGAGCATGGCCTCCACGGTGAAGACGAAGGTGGCCGGCTTGCCCGTCAGGTACTCCGTCAGCTCCTTGTCGATCCGCAAAGCCGCGAACCTGCCGCTCAGGGCCGGCTTGGACTCTGCCGCGTCCATGCCCACAAGCTCGTAGATCCATTCCCCCGGATTCGAGGTGGCGGCAGTGCCGTCCACGCGCTCTCTGGCAGGCAGCGCCACCAGTTGGGGGGCTGTAGGTGAAGGTATAGGAATCCGAGTAGGCTATGGTCTGGATCGCCTCCCCGCCTTCCTCCGTCTGGCGGATGAGGTAGTCCGCCTGCGCCAGATCGGCCCCCCTGGGGACCATCAGGTAGAGGCCGGGCTCCAGGTCAGCCAGCTCCACCACATCCGCCCCTTCCGCTTTCACGGCAGTGGCTGCAGGCGCTGTGGCGCTCCCCTCCGCGAAGACGATCTCCGCGGCCTGCCTCGCCTGGTCTATCCAGGCCCGGGCGCCCTCCGCCTCCCCCGGGGCGATGTCCACATCCAGGGCGGCGAAGGAATCCATCGTCTCAAGACGGTAGGCGTCATAGCCCTCCGCCTTTACGGCATCCGCCACCTTGTACAGGTCTATGGCCACCTCCGGCGACTCCGCCTCCCCGCCTTCCTCCATGGCCTTCGGCTCCACCTTCACCTGCAGCGCGCATTTCCTGGAGAGATCCAGGGGCTCGGCCGCGCGGGCCGTCCCACCCAGCGCCGCCATGGCGCATCCTGCTGCCATTATGGATGCCAGCGCCAGACCCATCAGGCGGCCCCTGAACCGCTGGCGGCTCTTCCATTTCGTTTTCATGGGCGTTTCCTCCTTTAATATCGACTCTTATCTATCTCCATTGTCCTTCTTGAATTCCTCCAGGAGCTCCTCCCCTGTCTTCCTTCCGCGCCTCCTGCCGGAGACCGTCAGCATGACCACCAAAGAGACGAACAGCAGCGGAATCCCCACGGCAGGTATCACATAATAGGAAGGAATCTTCCGGGCCTCCGCGGCCACTATGATGAGCTCCTCTTCCTCGATGTTGTCGATCCTGTGCCCCCGCACGAACATCCGGTGGCTGTTGATCCCATAGGGCGTGCAGGTCAGCAGGGTGCAGTAGTCCTTTCCCGCCGTGACGCTCAGCGCCTCCATCTGGGTGGGCTCCACGATCAGAATCTGATCCACCTCGTATGTCAATGTCCGGTTCAGCACCGTGATGGTGAAGATGTCCCCCTTCTCCATCCGGTCCAGGTCCGTGAAGAGCTTCGCCGAGGGCAGCCCCCTGTGGGCCGACAGCACGCTGTGCCTGCCCTCCCCGCCTATAGGGAGGCTGGAGCCCTCCAGGTGCCCCGCCGCCACGTTCAGCACCGCATCGCTGGTGCCGTGGTAGACGGGCAGGTTCACGTCGATCTTCGGGATGGAGATGTACCCGATGATGCCGTTCCCGGCCACGTCCAGGACGCTGTAGTACAGCTCCTCCAGCCGTTCATGTTCCGAGTAGGGAGCCCCCAGCTCCCGGAGCTTCACATTATATTCCTCCGCCGCAGCGAAGAGGGCTTCGTAGTCCGTCTCGTCCAGCTCCGCCACCACCGCGTCATAGTTGGCGATGGCCCGGGTCTGGTGGAGGGAGTTCCAGTAGTCGCTGACCGTTGGGTAGAGCATGACGCCCAGCCCTGCCAGCAGGACCACCGTCAGTAGGATGGTGGAGAGGGAGCCCTTCTTCCTCCCCGCCTTCCGGTTCTTTTCTTTCTTCATCGTCTTCCCCGTCAGTCGTCTCCTGCATCATGTCTGGATTGCTGCCCCGGAAGGAGGCCTTCCGCGGGCCCTGCTGAGCTTCGCCGGAGCATCGCCGCATCCCCTGCGGCGGATCCGTTGCTCGCCGCACACCACGGGAAGGTGTCAGCATCTGTGCGGCATCCTCCGGGGCGTTCGGAGGTCTCCCTGCCCCGGAAGGTTTTCTGTTATGGAGCTTTTTTGTCGGTTTTGGTTCTGTGGGCTTTCGCCTTGGCGCGGTGCGCCTACCTCATGCTCTCCGCATGTGGTGAATCAGCCTTTGCCGATTAGTCGCGTCCGCCCATGCGCTTCTTGGTGATCAGCAGGACGCCTGCCGCTACTACCAGGATGCCGCCTACCACGTAGAAGATTGTGGTACCGATGCCGCCGGTGGAGGGGAGGATGGTACCGGTGCTGTTCTCAATATCAATGCTCTCAGAAGGTACGGTTCCCGCCGCTGCGTTGGAGGCAAGGTAAGTCACCGTACCATCTTCTGCAATCGTTACTGTAATAGTGTAGTACAAGGCATTGTATCCAGGAAGCGGATCCGTCTCAGTCAGCGTGTATGTGCCAGCATCCAGGCCTTCTACATGGATTTCGCCCTCTGCATCAGTGTAAATTTTAGCTTCACTAGTGCTCCAGCCGTTGAACCTGATACTATTAGAAGCAAGGGTCGCATACTCACCCTCCTCATTTGTCAAGGTAAACCCAACGCCTTCCAAAGGGGCATTCCCATTGCTAGCATCTACCTTAGTAATCGTACCATTTCCATCCGCATCGTCAGCACCGATTACATAAGTCTTGACAGTTGCCTCATCAGTGCTTTCCTGCTCTTTGTATGTCAATGTTACAGTGTTAACATTTCCATTTCCGCCTCCCTGTATAAAACACCATATCAAACCATACTTGTTCATATAT
>CAMTBF010000024.1 GCA_947068385.1 uncultured Lachnospiraceae bacterium | reverse complement strand
ACGCGGTGGACAGCGTGCTGCTCAACGAGGCCTGCTCCTCGGGCTGCGGCTCCTTCATCGAGACCTTCGCCAAGTCCCTGAACTACAGCGTGGAGGATTTCGCCCAGGCCGCCATCTTCGCGGAGCATCCCATCGACCTGGGCACCCGCTGCACCGTGTTCATGAACTCCAGGGTGAAGCAGGCCCAGAAGGAGGGCGCAGGCGTGCCCGACATCTCCGCGGGGCTGGCCTACTCCGTGATCAAGAACGCCCTGTTCAAGGTCATCAAGGTGTCCGATGCCTCGGAGCTGGGAAAGAACATCGTGGTCCAGGGCGGCACCTTCTACAACGACGCCGTCCTGCGCAGCTTTGAGAAAATCGCGGACTGTGAGGCCATCCGGCCCGATATCGCGGGCATCATGGGCGCTTTCGGCGCGGCGCTGATCGCCAGGGAGCGGTTCGAGGCGGGGTATGAGACCCATATGCTCTCCTACGAGAAGCTCTGCGCCCTGAAGTACGAGACTAGCATGGCGAAGTGCCGGGGCTGCACCAACAGCTGCCGCCTCACCATCAACAAATTCTCGGGAGGCCGTCAGTACATCTCCGGCAACCGCTGCGAGCGGGGCATCGGCGGGCAGAAGAACGCCCACAACGTGCCCAACCTCTTCGACTACAAGCTGAAGCGCCTGTTCTCCTATGAGTCCCTGGCCCCGGACCAGGCCCCCAGGGGCACGGTGGGCATCCCCAGGGTGCTGAACATGTACGAGAACTATCCCTTCTGGCATACCTTCTTCACCAGGCTGGGATACCGGGTGCTCCTCTCCCCCAGCTCCAACCGCCAGATCTACGAGCTGGGCATCGAGTCCATCCCCAGCGAGTCGGAGTGCTACCCCGCCAAGCTGGCCCACGGCCATGTGGAGTGGCTGATCCGGCAGAAGGTGGACTTCGTGTTCTACCCCGCCCTGTTCTATGAGCGGGACGAGGTGGAGGGGGCCACCAACCATTACAACTGCCCCATCGTCACCTCCTACTCCGAGAACATCAAGAACAATGTGGAGGCCATCGGAAACGGCCAGGCGACGCTGCGCAATCCCTTTCTGTCCTTCCGGGACATCTCCACCGTCACGGAGGCCCTGACCAGAGAGTTCGCGGAGCTGCCCGCCGAGGAGGTGGCCGCTGCCGCCGCCGCCGGCTGGGAGGAGCTGGACCGCACCCGCATGGACATGCGGAAGAAGGGGGAGGAGACCATCGCCTGGCTCCAGGAGACCGGAAAGCGGGGCATCGTGCTGGCCGGGCGCCCCTACCACATCGACCCGGAGATCAACCACGGCCTGCCGGAGATGATCACCTCCTTCGACGTGGCGGTGCTGACGGAGGACTCCGTCTCCCACTTGGGATGCCCGGAAAGGCCTCTCATCGTATCCGACCAGTGGATGTACCACTCCAGGCTCTATGCCGCCGCCAGCTTCGTGAGGACGGTGGACTACCTGGACCTGATCCAGCTGAACTCCTTCGGCTGCGGCCTGGACGCGGTGACCACGGATCAGGTGAACGACATCCTGTCCGGCTCCGGCAAGATATACACCTGCCTGAAAATCGACGAGGTGAACAACCTGGGGGCCGCCAGGATCCGGGTGCGCTCCCTGCTCTCCGCCATCAAGGTGCGGGAAAGGAACCACAAGGAGCGCACGCTCCGCTCCTCCGCCATAGAGAAGGTGCCGTTCACCGAGGAGATGCGAAAGGACTACACCATCATCTGCCCCCAGATGTCCCCCATCCACTTCGAGATCATGCAGCCGGCCTTCAACGCCTGCGGCTACAATTTCGTAGTCCTGGACAACGACAACCGCCACTCCGTGGACGTGGGGCTGAAATATGTGAACAACGACGCCTGCTACCCCTCCCTGCTGGTGGTGGGGCAGATCATGGAGGCCCTGCAGTCCGGCCGGTACGACCTGGACAAGACCGCCATCATCATGACCCAGACCGGGGGCGGCTGCCGGGCCACCAACTATGTGGGCTTCATCCGCAGGGCCCTGCAGAAAGCGGGCATGGAGCAGATCCCCGTAATCTCCCTGAACCTGGCGGGCATCGAGAGCAATCCGGGCTTTCATGTGAATGCGGATCTCCTGGTGCGCGCAGCCCTCTCGGCCCAGCTGGGCGACATCTTCATGCGCTGCGTATACCGGATGCGCCCCTATGAGGCCACCCCCGGCTCTGTGGACGCCCTGCACAGGAAATGGGTGAAGAAGGCACAGGCCCTCGTCTCCGCGAAGCATGTGAACCTGCTGGGCTTCGGCAGGATGTGCCGGGACATCATCCGGGAGTTCGACGCAGTCCCCCTCCTGGACGTCAAAAAGCCCCGGGTAGGCATCGTGGGGGAGATCCTGGTGAAGTTCTCCCCCGCGGGCAACAACCATCTGGTGGAGCTCCTGGAGAGCGAGGGGGCGGAGGCCGTGGTGCCTGACCTGATGGACTTCATGCTCTACTGCTTCTACAACCAGATCTACAAGGCGGAGCATCTGGGCACCAGCAGGAAAGCCGCCCGCGCCTGCTCCCTGGGCATCTGGGCCATCGAGCATGTGCTGCGCAGGAGCATGGCGAAGGAGTTCAGGAAGTCCAGGCACTTCGAGCCGCCTGTGCCCATCCGGACGATTGCCTCCTTCGCGGAGCCCATCGTCTCCATCGGCAACCAGACCGGGGAAGGGTGGTTCCTGACGGGGGAGATGGTGGAGCTGATCCATGAGGGCGTGCCCAACATCGTGTGCACCCAGCCCTTCGGCTGCCTGCCCAACCATGTGGTGGGCAAGGGGGTCATCAAGGCCCTGCGCAAGAGCTACCCAGAATCCAATATCGTGGCCATTGACTACGACCCGGGTGCCAGCGAGGTGAACCAGTTGAACCGCATCAAGCTGATGCTGTCCACGGCCCAGAAGAACCTGAACACTAAAGTCGCTCAGCGATTTTAAATAAGAAAGGAAAAGTACTATGCCAGGAATCGTTATTGAAAAATCAAAGACCATCTGCAGCAGCGAACAGCCCATGACCACATTGTACCTGATCTCCCAGGGGCGGGTGGAGGTACAGTGCCCCGGGGGCTCCTACCAGATCCGGAACGGAGATGTGGCGGGCATCTGCGAGATATGCTCGGAGATACACTTTCTGACCTACACCGCCTTAGAGGACACCACCCTCATGCCCTACCCCCTGACCAGTCTGGAGGCCCTGGGCAACCTGATGCAGAAGCGCCCCGACATCGCCAAGCTGTTCCTCCTCTCCATGCTGCGCCAGTTCGACGCCATGCTGGAGCAGTGCAACCTGTCCGAGGTCAGCAGCGCCAATCTCTACCGGAGGCTGCGGACGGACTGCGAGCTGTACGCCAGCCTGTGCGAGAAGCACAAGGCCCCCTCCCGCATCCCCCCGGAGGTGGAGGCGATCGCCCCCAGCCTGGAGGACTCCTGCGATGAATGGCTGAGCAGATATTATTCCGCGCTGCAGCGCATCTACATGGGTGCTGATGCCCATGTCCTGCTGCAGGAGCCGGGGCTGTCCCTGGGGGCGCTGCGGAAGGGCTCCCTGGACCTGAACAAGTCCTACCGGGTGCTGGAGGCCCAGGCCCAGTACCGCTCCCAGATCATAGACTGCTATTTCAACCCCTCGGGGAATGACCTCTTCGACGCCATGACCAAGCTCTACTACCGCCTCCGCCAGGAGGGGCAGGACACGGGCGGGCTGTACGAGAGCATCTCCCAGATGCTCTGCCTGCCCGACGAATACGACTTCCCTCCCGAGGTCCAGGCCACGGCCCGGGCGGATGCCTTCCGCCGGAAGGAGGGCGCGCTTCAGCATCCCCAGGCGGCTTCCGGGGCGGGGGACGGCTCCGACGGGGACATCCTGAAGCTCCTAGAGGGCTCCCTGGAGACCATCCTGGACTTTGCCGGGCTTGATGGCGAAAAGGAAGCCTCCTTCCGGGAGCATGTGGCCCTCTACAGGGACATCAGGGACAAGAACTCCACGGACGACGAGTGCACGCGCCTGCGCAGGAAGCTCACGGACGAATTCTATCTCCTGTACACGGAGGTGTTCCAGCGCTCCCTGTCCGTGCCGGACATCCCCGTCCCCGTGCGGATGTTCCTGTATTTCGGCTATGTGGACGAGAAGCTGGCAGGGGAAGACAATGCCGTCGCCCTCTACCGCCTGGCCAGCTATATGAGCGAGCCGGGGCAGATGGGCGTGTACACCTTCTACGACTGGCTGATGGCGATCTATGACGGGGAGAAGAACCCCAGCCGCAGCGAGCTGGACGAGGATTACGACGACTATGTCCATCTGCAGAAGAAAAAGAACAACCTCTCCGCCTCCCAGGTGGCCGAGCTGGAGAATGACCGCATGGCGAAGGTGCGCTATGAGCTGGAGAACCTCTTCCCCAGCGCCAACAAGGTGACCTTCGGCCGGGTGACCACCTTCTGCCCGCTGTTCACCGCCGAGAACATGCTCAAAGACCTAAGGGACTCCTTCGTCACCCCGGAGAAAGTAGAAAGCGCCCTGAACATGCTAAGGAAGGTGGACTTCTCCGCGTTCTACCGGGAGACCATCGATTACGACCTGGCCCAGGCCATGAACCGGGAGCCCATGCATGTGGAATACCTGCCCGACATCATCCTGATGCCCAACGCCGGGATCAGAGGCTCCCTGTGGCAGGAGATCGAGGGCCGCAAGCGAAACAGCCCCAGCCGCATGATCCTGCCCGCGTTCTATATGGAGAGCCTGGACACGGCGATCGTCCGCATGACCGGCGAATTCCGCTGGGAGATGTGCAAGCGCATCCAGAGCGGCCGCTGGAACGATGTGTCGGAGCCCTCCCTGACCAGCGAGTACTTCGACTACATGCAGTTCTACAAGAAGAACACGGAGCTGAGCAAGGATGCCAAGGAGAAGCTGCAGAACAGCCTGGTCCGGGCCAAGAACAGCTTCCGGGAGATGTTCGTCCGGGACTATATCACCTGGATCTTCTACGAGAGCAGCGGCTCGGCCAGGATGAACAAGGTGGCCCGCAGAATCCTGTTCCTGTACTGCCCTCTCCCCGCCTCCATGGACGCAGGGCTGGAGCAGAACCCCATGTTCTCGGAGCTGCTCAGCCGCCAGCGGATCCTGTCCGGACAGCGGGTGCAGAAGCTGAGCATGCTGCGCCAGAAGCTGCGCAACAGCAACACCCCGGTTCCGGACTACCTGGAGCAGGAGATTGCCTTCGCGTCCAGGAAGCTGGAGGCCGGCCAGTAGATGCCGGCCCCTGCGTCACTTCTCCGAAAGCTGCCTCTCCAGCGTCCTGCGCACATGGAAGTACGCCGGGATCAAAAACAAGTCCGCGAACAGCCAGGCCAGAGGGTTGCCCAGGGCCACTCCCGTGAACCCGAGCAAGGGCACCAGCGCGAAGCCCACGATGCCTCTGGCCACCATCTCGAAGAACCCAGCCAGGATGGCGAAGGTGGGGAATCCCATGCCCTGTATCAGGAAGCGGATGATGTTCACCAGGGCCAGCAGGGCATAGAATGCGGTATTGTAGATCAGCAGCATCCGGGCGTTGCCGATGATCTCGCCCTCTGAGGCCTCCAGGAACAGGCTTGCCAGGGGCCTGCCCAGGAAGACGCTTATAAGCAGCGCAATCACGGAATACCCTATCCCCAGCATGACGCAGGATTTCAGCCCCTGGCCTATGCGGTCCAGCCGCTTTGCGCCGATGTTCTGCCCGCCGTAGGTGGCCATGGTGGAGCCCATGGCCTCAAAGGGACAGGCCAGGAAGCCGTTGATCCGCCCCGATGCGGTCACGGCGGCCACGGCGCTGGAGCCCAAAGTATTGGTGGCGCTCTGGAGGATCACGCTGCCGATGGCCGTGACGGAATACTGCAGCCCCATGGGCACGCCCATGCCGCACAGCATCCGCATCCGATGGCCGTCCGGCCTCCACTCCTCCCGCCGGATCCGCAGGATCTCGAACTTTTTCACCATGAACAGCAGGCAGCACGCCCCCGACACCCCCTGGGAGATCACAGTGGCCAGGGCCGCCCCCTGTACCCCCGTATGGAGGTTCACGATGAAGAAGAGGTCCAGGCCCACGTTCAGGAAGGAGGACATCACCAGGAAGATCACTGGCGTCCTGCTGTCCCCCAGCGCTCGGATGACGCCGGAGGTCATGTTGTAGAGGAATGTCACAGGGATCCCCAGGAAGATGACGTATATGTAGGCATACGACCTGTCGATGATGTCCGAAGGCGTGCGCATCCAGACCAAGATCTGCCTGGCCAGGGCCGCCGTGGCCACGGTCAGCACCGCAGCGAAGCCCACGGACAGCCAGACGCAGTTTGCCACGTACCTGCGCAGGTCCGCGTAATCCCTGGCCCCGAACTTATGGGCCACCGGGATGGAGAAGCCGCTGCACACCCCCATGCAGAAGCCGATGATCAGGAAGTTCACGGAGCCCGTGGCCCCCACTGCCGCCAGATTGTCCGTGCCCAGAAAGCGCCCTACGATCACCGTATCCACAAGGCTGTAGAACTGCTGGAACAGGAATCCGAATAAAAGCGGAACGGAAAAACCCAATATCAGCTTCATAGGGCTTCCCTGTGTCATATCCTTTGTCATAATCATACCTCTTTTCCGGTGCCCGGTTTCCCGGGATGATCCGAAATTTATCATTTCCGACAAAGTATAGGCTTTCTCCAGAAAAGATGCAATGTACTATTTTGCCCGAAATCCCTTTGCCTATGTACTATTTTGCGTTCCAGGCCCCCTTCCGCGGCCCGGGCGCACATGCGGAGAATCCGGGGGCAGCTCTCTCCTGTCCCCGGATTCTCCATAGGCGAAACGTCTCTATGCCGTTTTTCTTTTCCCATCGCAGCGCCTTCCGTGCTAGGAGGCGGCCTGCTCCCTGCGCTCCAGATACTCCTGCAGCACCTCCGCCACTTCCTCAGGCCCCAGTCCCGACTCGGCCATGATGTCGCTCACCGCCTCCAGCTCCTTGCGCTTCTTCTCCATATAAAGCTCCTCCAGCTCGCGCTTCTCCGATTCCACTCTGGTCTGCAGGGCCTCGATCAGCTCCTGCTTTGCCGCAATCTTCTCCTCGATGGTCTTCCGCTGTCCTCTTGCCATAAACTTTCTCCTTTCAACGGACCGTCCCCAGCCCTTTTCTACCAGTATATGGACAAGATATGGAAAATATTCCCCCGTATGGAAATTTTTATTTCCGCTTTTCTTTCCGCGCTAGGAGAGCAGCGACAAAAAGTCCTCTTTGCTCATCCCGCCCAGCTGCCCCGCGTCCCCGGAGATCACCTGCTCCGACAGGGCCCGCTTGCTCTCCTGGAGCTCCTGTATCTTCTCCTCTATGGTGCCCTTGGCTATGAGCCGGTACACCACCACCATCTTCGTCTGGCCGATGCGGTGGGTGCGGTCCGTGGCCTGGTTCTGCACCGCCAGGTTCCACCAGGGGTCGTAGTGGATGACCACGTCCGCCCCGGTCAGGTTCAGGCCCACGCCCCCTGCCTTCAGGGATATCAGGAAGACCTTGGTGTCGTCGCCATTGAAGGCCTTCACCAGCGCAAGGCGCTTCTCCTT
This sequence comes from uncultured Lachnospiraceae bacterium, assembly GCA_947068385.1. GTDB lineage: Bacteria > Bacillota > Clostridia > Lachnospirales > Lachnospiraceae > Acetatifactor. The sequence continues at coordinate 7,557 of CAMTBF010000024.1, read as the reverse complement.
GGGGGTGGCCCCGGTGATGGTGTAGAAGCTGATCTGCTCCTGGGTGAGGCGGTCTCCGATCAGCTCCAGCATGGAAGTGAACTGGGAGAACAGCAGTATCTTGTGCCCGCCCTCCACGGCGCTGCGCACCAGGTCCACGCAGGCCTCCAGCTTGGCGGACTCGCCCTTATAGTCCTCGAAGCACAGCCCCGGGTCGCAGCAGATCTGCCGCAGCTTCATCAGCTCCGCCAGGATCTGCAGCTTGTTCTTCTGGAACTCCTGGGCGTCCTGCATGCCGATCCGCTGCTTCATATTGACTACCTGCGCGTCGTACAGCTTCTGCTGTCCGGATTCGAACTTCACGTACCGGTTCTCCTCCAGCTTCTCCGGCAGGTCCTTCAGCACGTTCTCCTTCATCCTCCGCAGGATGAAGGGTCCGGTCATGCGCTGCAGCCGCTCCAGGGCCCCCTGATCCTCGTTGCGCACGATCGGGGCCTCGAAGTCGTTCCGGAACACGTCGTACCCGTACAGATACCCCGGAATCAGGAAATCGAAGATGCTCCACAGCTCGCTGAGCCGGTTCTCGATGGGCGTTCCGGTAAGGGCGTACCGCGTCCTGCTCTTCACCGCCTTCACCGCCTTGGCGGCCGCCGTGCTGTGGTTCTTGATGTACTGGGCCTCGTCGATGATCTGGTAGGTGAACTCCTTGTCCTCGTAGTTCTCGATGTCCCGCTTCAGCAGGTCGTAGGAGGTGACCACCACGTCGTATTCCTTATAATGGGACAGCTTCTCCCGCCGCTCCTCCTGTCCCCCGGTGATGAAGCAACAGGAAAGCTGGGGCGTGAAGGCACGTATCTCCTCGCCCCAATTGTACACCAGCGAGGCGGGCGCCACCACCAGCGCCGTGCCCTCCTTCCCCTCCAGCCTGGCCGCCAGCAGCACCGCCAGCACCTGGATGGTCTTGCCCAGGCCCATGTCGTCCGCCAGGATGCCCCCCAGGCCGTAGGCCTCCAGCATCCGAAGCCATCTGTAGCCGTTCCGCTGATAGCCCCTCATGACCTCCCGCAGGGTGGGCGGCTCCTCGAAGTCCGCGTCGCCTACGGTCTTGAAGTCCTTCACCATCTCCCGGAAATGGCTGTCCCGGTTGCTGTAGATCTCCTCGTTCTTCTCCAGCAGCTTGTCCAGGTACAGGGCGCGGTACAGGGGGAGCTTCACATTGCCCTTCAAAAGCTCCTTGGGGCTCATCCGCAGGGAATCCACCATCTCCGCCAGGGTCTGCAGGGCGTCCTGCTCCAGGCTCAGGAAATCGCCGTTGCGCAGCCTATAGTATTTCTTTTTCTGCCTGTAGCTCTTCAGGATGTCCAGCAGCTCCTCGGGCGGCACGTCCTGGGTGGCGATGTCCAGGTTCAGCAGGTTCTTGGACACCGATATGCCCACGCTCATCCGCACCCTGCGCCCGATGTTCAGGTTGGTGAACCGCCTGGTGCACTGCACCTCCCCCAGGGCCAGCAGCGCGTCCACGCCCTTGTCCAGCACCTGGAACATGAGTCCCTCGTCCCCCAGGCAGCTCAGCTCCTTCTTTTCGCCGTCCCAGTAGGGGAACCACTGCCTGGCCAGGAACAGGGCCTCCTCCTCCCTGGTGCCCTCCCTGAAGGGCTCCAGCGGCCCCTCCCTGTCGCCGAAGTCCACCACCCGGAACTCCTGTTCCCCGTACCTGGCCCCCACCCGGCAGCTCATGTCGTCGTCCTCCGCGTCCAGGTAGAACACGAACCGGGCCTGGGGCGGCAGGAAAGCCGCTATCTCCTCGGCGTTCTCCTCCATGATGTCCACAGCGCCCTCCAGCTGGGGCAGCACGGAATAATAGAACTGGGGCAGCTTGTTCCTGCCCACCTGGAAGCTCAGCTCTCCCTCGTCGCAGAACTGGGCGATGATGCGGATCCTCTTCAGGAATTCCGGATCCAGCCTGCACAGCCCTGCCTCGCAGACGTAGTAGGCCGTGCCCACCCCGTAGAAAAGCTGGGGCATGCGGCAGCTCACCGCAATCCCGTGGAACTCCCTGTGCCTTCCCAAATCGTTCTTGCGGATGGTCATGGATATCTTCGGGTTCCGCTCTTTCGCATACAGGGTCGTCTTCAGCTTCGTGCCGCTGTCCCTGTCCTCATATTCCAGGGGCTCCGCTCCCAGCAGCCCGTAGAGCTCGTCCAGCCGCCAGCCGCTCAGGGCCAGCTCGCCGTCCTTGGAGGCGGCCCGCCTGGAATAGCTGTTGGCCTCTATCATCCTGCGCTCGAAGTTCAGCTCCTCCTTCACGATCCTGCCGATGAAATCGATCCAGGGCCTGGACTTCTCCGTGAAATTGGAGATGCTGTGGTTCAGGCTGGTGCTGCTGCCGTAGGAGGCGGTCTTGGACTCCTGGACGTTGGTGTAGAACTCGAACAGGTCCTTCACCACGAACAGCTTCTTCTCCCCCACCTTGAAGGAGACCCTCAGCTCCCCGTTCTTCAGGATCACCCTGGGGACCAAGGTCATGCTCTCCGCCTTGCCTATGGCATCCGACATCACGGTGTTGGCGTGGCTCTCATAGAAGGCCCGTATGAGCTGCATCCCCCGCCTGTCCGTGGCGTCCCCCAGGTTCTTGTCCCGGAGGTCCTCCTCCACCCGCTGCAGCAGCGCTCCCAGATAGGCGCAGTACTCCCGCCTGTAATACATGCTGTAGTAATGCCTCCTGCACTCCGCGCACTGGCACTCCGCATACAGGGCGCTGTCCCTGGAAAACAGGATGTGGACGGGGAAGACCGTCTTCCCCTCCCTGCCCTCTCCCAAGGCCTCGCCCACCAGCTCACTCCTGCCCTCCGCGTATCCGCTCTGGACATCCTTGAGGCTCACCTTGTCCTCCCGGCACAGCGCCTCCGCTTTCTGGGTCACGGCCTTGGTCAGGCGCATGGTCTTCCGGATGGCCGCCATGTCGAAATACTGGTAGCGTCCAAGCTCCGCGTAGTCCGCAAGGCTGCGCCTCTCCGCCTCCGGCGAATCCTCTTCCTCCTGGCGGTTCAGGACGACATATTCCTGCCCCCTCTCCGCCTGCCCGTCCCTCATGCTCTCAGCCGCGCTCTTTGCGGCTTCCGCAGCGTCATCCTTCCTCCCGGTGCCTGTGGCCGGCCGCCTCTTATGCATCCCCATCCTCTTCCCGCTCTCTTTCCGCAGCTCGTCTGCTTCTTCTATGAATCTTCTATGGATCATGTCCTTTCCCCACATTATAGCAAAATACCGATTCCATTACAATTGTTGTTTTCTTTTAAAATGACTTGTGCTATACTAGGATCAGTTTTTTCACGGGCAGCGCCACGGCCCGCATTTTACACGAGGGAGGCATAGGCCTTTGAGACAAGACGAAAAGCGAATCGTAGTGAAAGTAGGGACTTCCACCCTGACCCATGAATCCGGCGCGCCGAACCTGCGGCGCATGAACCATCTGGCAAGGATCCTCTCGGACCTCCACGGCATGGGGCATGAGGTGATATTGGTGTTCTCCGGCGCCATCGCGGTGGGCACCTCCAGGCTGGGCCTACCGGAGCGCCCCGGGGAGCTTCGGATGAAGCAGGCCGCCGCCGCGGTGGGGCAGTGCCAGATGATGCACATCTTCGACCAGAGCTTCTCCGAGTACAGCCAGTCCGCCGCCCAGATCCTGCTCACCGGGGAGGACGTGGAGGACCAGGGCAGGCGGGAGCATCTGAAAGGGACGTTCTCCGCACTGCTGGAGATGGGCGTCATCCCGGTGGTGAACGAGAACGACTCCGTCTCCTCCGCCGAGATCGAGACCGGGCGGCACAAGGTGCTGGGGGACAACGACACCCTCTCCGCGATCGTGGCGAAGCTGTGCCGGGCCGATCTCCTGATACTGCTCAGCGACATCGACGGCCTGTACGACGCGGACCCGAAGTCCAACCCGGAGGCAAAGCTGCTGCACCAGGTAGCCGCCCTGACCCCGGAGATCCTGGAGATGGCCGGGGGCGCGGGCACCTGGCGGGGCACCGGCGGCATGGCCACCAAGCTTTCCGCGGCCCGCATCGCCATGGAGGCGGGCTGCGACATGGTGATCGCCAACGGGGCCCGCATGGAGGATCTCTACGGCATCGTGGAGGGACAGGCAATCGGCACCCGCTTCCTGGCGGCAGGCTCCTGAAGCCCGGCGCTTTCCCTTCCCCATATGTTCCCATATAGATAAAAAGATCCCCATATAGGCAAAAGATTCCCACATGGGCAAAAAGCAGGAGGAGACCACATGACCATCTTACAGCAGCAGGGGCAGGCCGCGAAATCCGCCGCCTACCCCCTGGCCACCGCGGGCACGGCAAAAAAGAACGCTGCCCTCCAGGCCATGGCGAACATACTCACAGACAGGCAGGAGGAATGGCTGCAGGCCAATGCCCGGGACATAGCCGCCGCCAGGGAGGCCGGCATGCGCCCCGCCCTGCTGGATCGGCTGACATTGACGGCGGAGCGCATCGCGGGGATCGTGGAGGGCATCCGGCAGATAATCGCCCTCCCCGACCCCATCGGACGGGTGGACAGGATGGAGACCCGGCCCAACGGGCTGATCATCGGCAGGCGCAGGGTGCCCCTGGGCGTCATCGCCATCATCTACGAGGCCCGGCCTAACGTCACCGTGGACGCGGCGGCGCTGTGCCTGAAGTCAGGCAATGCCTGCATCCTGCGGGGCGGTAAGGAAGCCATCTACTCAAACCGCTGCGCGGTGTCCCTCATGCAGGAGGCCCTTGCGGGCGCGGGGCTGCCGGAGGCCTGCGTAAGCCTGGTGCAGGATACCAGCCGGGAGAGCGCAAATGAGCTGATGCACCTGGACGGCTATGTGGACGTGCTGATCCCCCGGGGCGGGGCCGGCCTGATCCGGGCCGTGGCGAAGGAGGCCAGCGTCCCTGTCATCCGCACCGGCGAGGGGGTCTGCCACATCTATGTGGACAGCGATGCGGATCTGGACATGGCCGCGGACATCCTCTACAATGCCAAGTGCTCCCGCCCCTCCGTGTGCAACGCCGTAGAGTGCGTGCTGGTGCAGGAGGACATCGCCGAAGCCTTCTGGGCGAAGGCCCTGCCCCTGCTCGACAGGCATGACGTGGAGCTGCGGGCGGACGGGCAGGCCCTGGGCGTCCTGGGCGGACGGGCCCTCCCCGCATCGGAGGAGGACTGGGACACGGAGTACGACGACTACATCCTGGCGGTGCGGACCGTCAGGGACTGCCAGGAGGCCGTCTCCTTCATCAATGCCCACGGCACAGGCCATTCCGAATGCATCGTCACGGACAATTACTTCAAGGCCCAGCGCTTCCTGGATGCCGTGGACGCGGCGGCGGTATATGTCAACGCCTCCACCCGCTTCACGGACGGCGGCGAGTTCGGCCTGGGGGCGGAGATCGGCATCTCCACCCAGAAGATGCACGCAAGGGGCCCCATGGGGCTGGAGGAGCTGACAAGCTGTAAGTATGTGATCTACGGAGAAGGCCAGGTCAGGGGATGATCCCCGGGAGAGAGCAGGAGGAAATGTCATATGGATAAGAACAGTACGGTTTTTGGTTTCATCGGCACAGGCAACATGGGCGGCGCCCTGGCCCGGGCCGCCAGGCATACTATAGAAGGCTCCAGGATCCTCCTGGCCAACCGCTCCCCGGAGAAGGCGCTGGCGCTGGCCCAGGCGCTGGAGGCCCGGGTCTCGGACAACCAGGAGATCGCCAGGGAGGCGGACTTCATCGTCCTGGGCGTGAAGCCCCAGCTCATGGAGGAGGTGCTGGCCCAGATCAGCCCTGTGCTGGCGCTTCGGAAGAGCCCCTTCCTTCTGGTGACCATGGCCACGGGACTGACCATCGCCCGGATCCGGGAGCTGGCGGGCAGAAGCTACCCCGTGATCCGCATCATGCCCAACACCCCGGTGTCCATCGGGGAGGGGATGGTGCAGTACGCCTACAGCGAGAATGTGGCGGACAGCGACCTGCAGGCCTTCCTGGAGGCCTTCGCCTGGGCCGGAAGGTTCTCCTCCATCCCGGAATTCCGGATGGACGCGGGCTCCGCCGTCTCCGCCTGCGGCCCTGCCTTCGCGGACATCTTCCTGGAGGCCATGGCGGACGGCGGGGTGGCCTGCGGCCTGTCCAGGGAGCAGGCCATGGAGCTGGCGGCCCAGATGCTCTTAGGCACCGCCAAGCTGGCCCTGGAATCCGGCCAGCATCCCGCCGCCCTGAAGGACGCCGTCTGCTCCCCCGGCGGCACTACCATACAGGGCGTGCGCAGGCTGGAGGAGGCGGGCTTTCGGGGGGCGGTGATCGATGCGGTCATCGCGTCCTACGAGAGGACGCTGGAGCTGAAATAGCCGGAGCCGAAACAGGGCAGGCCCCGGCGCACCTGTCGGCCGATGACAGGTGCGCCGAGCCTCTCTAGCCGATTTCGGCGATCGTGGTGTGCTGCCGCCTGTAGGTATCATTGTCCTTCCGGCCAAGCTCGCCCTCCACCTGGGCCAGCTTCCGCTCCAGCTCCTGAACCTTCCGCTCGTCCCCGGAGGCCGCCTGGATCTGCTGCTCCAGCTGCTGCTTCTTTTCCTTCAGCTTCCGGATCTCCCTGTCCACCTTATCCGTGCTGGCCACGCATTTCTCCTGGGGATCCTCCGGGACGCCGGCAGGCTCCGCCTCCGGCTGCGGGCCCCCGGGGGCGGCTTTTTTCGTATTCCCTTCTTTCAGATCCTCCTTTTTCGGATCCTCATAGACGATTTTGGGATTGCCGCTTCCGTCCTGCCCCAGGCGGTACAGGCCGCTGGGCCTCACGCCTGCTTTTTCGCTGCTGATGTACTCATCCTTCGGCGCAGGGATTCCCTCCTGCTCCGACTGCGTCCTCTCCTGAGGCCGCTCCTCCTTCGGCTGCGGAACATAGTCGATCTTCCGGGAGTGATAGCTTCCATTGATTTCCATTGACATAGACCTGCCTCCTTACGGTTATTCCGGAGGACAGGCTTTTTACGAGAGTCCTGCCCTCCATCCCCTTATTCGGCTGTCCGTGGGGGCGGGTAAAGAGATTTGCCGTGGGATGTCTTCCCTATGACGCGGAATGCGGTTACCTTGCCCTGTCATCAGCCCTTTTCCTCCGCACTGGCAACAAGGCGGTCAAAGTCACTTTGATACAAACGGTCTTGAATTATCCGATACTGCTCAAATTCACTCTCTGCAAATGCCTTAGCTATTGCAGCAGTGACCTTTCCTTTATCTTGCAATATCTCCGCATCGTTGAATTGGAGAAAAGCGTCTAGTTTGGATGCCCAATCTGCCATGGTCATGGGAATATGTCGTCTGGCCTGCCTCGTAGCATAGTCCAGATACATAGTGACAATCTCGTTCAATTCCTGCATTTCGTTGACTGATAAGTAATTTTTAGCGACGGATACATCTGCTTTTACGCTTTTACCATGGGGAGCGTTGCGCCAGGATGTCAAACCCATATGTTCCTTTGTATGGTCTGCCCGTGCCATGATGTTCTCCGCTGCGGTATTACCGTGGACTGCATAGTGCATCTTATTTTGAACTGTCG